>NZ_JBITPM010000010.1:0-30387 GCF_050467905.1 Pseudalkalibacillus sp. NRS-1564
ATAAGGAAGTTCGATTAAGTGCCACCACGTCCTGTGGTGAACACCGAACGGCTAACATCCTGTTAGTCTAGTGATGATGGCGAAGAGGTCACACCCGTTCCCATGCCGAACACGGAAGTTAAGCTCTTCAGCGCCGATGGTAGTTGGGGGATCTCCCCCTGCAAGAGTAGGACGTCGCTGGGCACAAGATGAAAGGCGAGAGACCTGAGGGTTTCTCGCTTTTTTGTATTCAAAAAGTGTAGAAAGCTCGTAAGAGAAAAAAGCTGCAGGAAAGACAATCAAAACTTCTTCGAAAGCTTCGTAGGGGTGGGAGAAGCAAGAAATTCGAGGAAGCAAGTGATGTCAGACCGGAGTGGATATTCGAGAGATCCATGAGGATCTGGCATCGCGCAGCTGACGAAGAAGTTCGCCGCTTATCGCGCCCCGTATGAGAACACGGAAGTTAAGCTCGAGCGCCGATGGTAGTTGGGGGATCTCCCCCTGCAAGAGTAGGACGTCGCTGGGCACAAGATGAAAGGGGAGAGACCTGAGGGTTTCTCGCTTTTTTTGTATGGTTTTTACGTTCGCGGAATTAATCTCAAATTCGCGGAATTATCATGGAAAAGCGCGGAATAAATCTGATTTTCGCGGAATTATATAAAATATCGCGGAATTACCATTCATTTCTAAGTTATTCACCTGATTCATTCACCATCCCCGTATTAAAAGTCCTGCATCTCCATAAAACTAAATTAACACTTGAAAATTTAGCGAGTAATATTTCATAAGTAGGATGATGGGAGAAGCGAATTGCTTCTTCTTTTTTTGTTGATCTTGCTGATTGTCAGTTAATCTAACATATTATTTTTAAATGGATTCATATAGAACATAAAAATTGTATGCGTTACCAAAACCTTATATGTTAAGGATTTTAGGTAGAAGGAATGCTTAACTTAAAATAAGACTTCAATATAAAAATAATCTAAACATATTTTTTAACTTACTATTTTATGTATAATATGAATTATCTTAATTTTCTGTTTCTATGTGCGGGAGGAGAACTTTCATTGAAGCTAATGGCGAGAGAACAAGAAAAATTGATGATCGTTGTGGCGGCAGATTTGGCGAGAAGAAGACAGGGGCGAGGGTTAAAGCTCAATTATCCGGAAGCTATTGCGATTATTACATATGAAGTACTTGAAGGGGCGAGAGATGGGAAGAGCGTCGCAGAATTGATGCAGTATGGAAGAACGATTTTAGCAAGAGAAGATGTAATGGAAGGTGTCCCAGAAATGGTCACAGATATTCAGGTAGAAGCTACTTTTCAAGATGGAACAAAATTAGTAACCGTTCACGATCCAATTATATGAAAGGGGTTCTGAGCATTGATTCCAGGTGAATATAAGTTAAGATCTTCTTCTGTTAGTTGTAATGTTGGGAAAGAATCAATCGAAATTGAAGTAACCAATATTGGCGATCGACCAGTGCAAATTGGATCTCATTTTCATTTCTATGAGGTAAATGAAGCTTTAAAGTTTGAACGTGACCTTGCTTTTGGGATGCATTTAAATATTGCTGCAGGTACTGCTGTCCGCTTTGAACCAGGTGACGCTAAAGAAGTCACGCTAGTCGCGTTTTCAGGTGATCGAAAGGTGTTTGGACTAAATAATAAAACAAACGGTTCGTTAGATAGAGAGGTAGATCAATGAGTTTTGAACTTTCAAGAAAAGCCTATTCTGATATGTTTGGTCCGACGGTTGGGGATCAAGTTCGGTTAGCAGATACAGAATTGTTTGTTGAAGTAGAACGAGATGAAACCTCTTATGGTGATGAAGTGAAATTTGGTGGAGGCAAGGTGATTCGCGATGGAATGGGTCAACATCCACTTGCTACGAGAGGCGAATCTGTAGACCTTGTTGTAACGAATGCGTTGATCATTGATTATACGGGGATCTATAAAGCGGATATCGGTGTGAAGGATGGTCGTATTGCTTCAATTGGAAAGGCAGGTAACCCTTATTTGATGGACAGCATTGATATAGTGATTGGTGCTTCTACAGAGGTTATTGCCGCAGAAGGAATGATCGTAACAGCAGGTGGAATTGATTCTCATATACATTTTATATGTCCACAATTAATCGATACCGCGATCGAGTCTGGAATTACGACGATGCTTGGAGGAGGGACAGGTCCAGCGACTGGGACAAATGCGACAACTTGTACTCCAGGGGAGTGGAACATTCACCGGATGCTTGAGGCAGCAGAAGCTTTCCCTGTTAATCTTGGGTTTTTGGGCAAAGGGAATGCCTCAGGTGAAGAAGCTTTACGCGAACAAATAGAAGCGGGTGCGATAGGCTTGAAGCTTCATGAGGACTGGGGAACGACTGCTGCTTCCATTGACACGGCATTAACCGTGGCGGATGAATATGATATTCAGGTCGCGATTCATACCGATACATTAAATGAGGGTGGTTTTGTAGAAGATACCTTAAACGCAATTGATGGCCGCGTCATTCATACTTACCATACAGAAGGCGCAGGCGGGGGCATGCCCCGGATATTATTAAGGCCGCTTCTTATGAGCATATCCTTCCATCCTCGACGAATCCTACTAGACCATTTACAACAAATACAATTGCGGAGCATCTTGATATGTTGATGGTTTGCCATCATCTTGATTCTTCCGTACCGGAGGATGTGGCATTCGCTGACTCAAGGATTCGAAAAGAAACCATTGCTGCAGAAGATATTTTGCATGATATGGGTGTTTTCAGCATTATTAGTTCAGATTCACAGGCAATGGGACGAGTTGGAGAAGTGATTTCAAGAACGTGGCAAACGGCGGATAAAATGAAAAAGCAACGTGGGGCATTTCCAAAGGGTTCAGAAAACGATAATGAGCGGGTGAAACGTTATATTTCAAAATACACGATAAATCCGGCCATTGCGCATGGTATATCAGACGAGGTGGGGTCCATAGAAGTAGGGAAACTAGCGGACTTTGTTCTATGGAAACCTGGTTTTTTCGGAGTAAAGCCCGAACAGATCGTGAAAGGGGGGATGATTGCTTGGAGTGTAATGGGGGATCCGAATGCATCGATTCCTACTCCTCAACCAGCTCTCTATAGGCCGATGTTTGGCCAATACGGGAAAGCGAAATTTAGAACCTCCATTACCTTTTTATCACAATCGGCTATTGAAAAAGGTGTTCATAACCAGCTTTCGCTGCAGAAAATCATTCGTCCTGTTCAGAATATTCGTAAGCTAAAAAAGAAAGACATGAAGTATAACGGTGAGACTCCTGATATTCAGGTGGATCCACAAACGTATGAAGTCGTGGTGGATGGTGAGCTAGTTACGTGCGAACCGGCAACGAGCGTACCGCTTGCACAAAGATACTTTTTATTTTGAGGTGGTAAACAGATGATCATTAGTGAGATAAAAGGAAACCTTCGTGACGAAAAGGATACGCTACCCCATGTAGAAAGAGTTTATCTTCGAAGTGATGAACTTGTGAAACGAATTCAGCGAGTAAAGACCGATCACGGAAAAGAGCTTGGGATTAAACTATCTAAGCCAAAAGATTTAGTCGATGGTGATATTCTGTATCGTGCAGATGACAATATGATTATTGTCAGTGTGTTGGAAGATGAAGTGATCGTCATTTATCCTAATTCTTTGAAACAAATGGGAGAAGTCGCTCATATGCTAGGCAATCGCCATTTGCCAGCACAATTTGAAGGAGATGAGATGATTGTGCAGCATGATTATCTAGTTATTCAGTTGCTAACAGAATTAAATATCTCTCATGTGCTTGAAAAACGAAAAATGAAAGAAGCTTTTAAATACATTGGACATGACTAATGCGCTCTTTCCGATCCTTCAATTAAGTGATTCTCAGTTTCCATCGGGGGCCTTTTCGCATTCGTTTGGAATAGAAACATATATTGCAAATGGCACCATTCATGACTCTTCTTCATTTCAACATGTTCTTGAGCTTTTTCTAATGAATCAGCTAGTTTATACGGATGGACTTGCCTGTCGGTTTGCGTATGAAGCCTTAGAAGTGGATGACACGGATCGTCTATGGGAGCTGGATCAATCATTGTATGCGTTGGGGATGGCTAGGGAGACCCGAGAAGGGAATAGAAGAATTGGGAATCGCTTAGTTAAGGTAGTTTCCACACTTTATCCGAACGCGATATTTAATCAGTATATCGTTGCAATGAAGGAGAAAAAGGTGTACGGCCATGGGGCACTGGTATTTGCGATTGTATGTTATCACCTTGGTATTGATGTTGAAAGTGCGGTTTCATGCTACGGATTTGCAACTGCTTCGTCACTCGTTCAAAACGCGGTTCGAGGCGTCCCGCTTGGTCAAACAGAAGGACAGCAAATTCTAGTTTCAATTCAGCCACTTTTAACAGATTGTGTGAAGCAGATTATGTCTCTTGAAGACAGGGACTTTGGAATTGGCGCTCCTGGCCTTGAAATTGCACAAATGAAGCATGAGGCGATCAATGTTCGTCTATTTATGAGTTAATGAAGAAAGGATGATTGAAAAATGAGTGAACCCATACGAATAGGAATTGGCGGACCAGTTGGCGCTGGCAAAACACTATTAGTGGATCGCTTAACAAGAGCGATGAATAACGAATTTAGTATGGCTGTCATCACAAATGATATTTATACGAAGGAAGATGCGATGTTTTTGAATAAGAACGGGATTTTGCCTTCTGACCGCATCATCGGCGTAGAAACAGGAGGATGTCCGCATACGGCGATTCGAGAAGATGCATCGATGAACTTTGCTGCTATTGATGAATTGAATGAACGTCATGAAGATCTTGATCTTATTTTTGTTGAAAGTGGTGGCGATAATCTAGCTGCAACTTTCAGTCCTGAGCTTGTTGATTTTTCGATTTATATTATAGATGTGGCGCAGGGAGAGAAAATCCCCCGTAAAGGCGGTCAGGGGATGATTAAGTCGGATTTATTTATTATTAATAAAACGGATCTTGCTCCTTATGTTGGCGCCAATCTTGATATCATGCGAGAGGATACGTTGAAATCAAGAGGAGATCGTCCATTTTTCTTTACTAACTTAAAGGATGAAACTGGCGTTAGTGATGTTGTACAGTGGATTAAGGAGCAGGCGTTTTTTGTAGGACTTGAGCAGTGACATATACAGGTTATCTGAAGTTAGAAGCATCTGATCGATATGGGAAATCCGTGCTTTCGGATGCTTACTATAACGGTGTTTTTAAGATTTCACGCCCTACTTACAATGAGGAAGGACTTCCTCTGTTGCAAATGATTCATGTAGGTGGAGGATATGTAGACGGTGACACGTATTATACGGAAATTCTTGTGAAGGAGAAGGCTCGGTTAGCTGTTACAACGCAGGCTTCCACTAAGGTTTACAAAACACCAAATAAGCAAGTTATACAAAAAGCGTTCTATAAATTAGAAGAGCATAGTGAATTACATATGAAGCTGGATCCGCTCATTGCTTATCGAGATGCTCGCTTTACGCAGGAAACAGAAGTACACATGGATGAAAGTGCTGTTTTCTTTTTGACAGACATTGTAACGCCGGGATGGTCAAAGGATGGCGTCCTCTTTCCTTATGAGTGTGTAACCTCTAAGGTGAAAATCTATCAGAATAAGAATCTCAAAGTATATGATCATTTACGGTTGAAGCCTGAAGAAGATATGAAGAGGTTGCTTCAGTTAGAGGGGAACACCCATATCGGTTCATTGTACTTTATTCATCCGAACGTAACAGGAGAGTGGATAGAGAAGTTAAGAGAGTACCTTGCTTCGTTCGGTGATACTCATTTCGGAATATCGTTGTTGCAGGTTCCGGGGTGCTGTTTCCGAATTCTTGCGAAGCGAACGGCACATATTGAGACGGTTTTTGCTGCTATCGAAACGTTTATTCATAACACCATTTACAAGAGGAGTGCGATATCCTGGCGGAAGTAGTGTATACAGGAGGAAAAAATGGACGCTAGTTTATTATCAATTTTAGTTATTGGATTTCTACTTGGAATCAAACATGCTATTGAACCAGATCATGTAATAGCCGTATCGACCATTGCGAGTAAAACGCGTAGTTTGTGGAAATCTTCATTAGCTGGAGTGTATTGGGGGATTGGACATACCACCACGCTTTTCCTAGTAGGAATCCTTCTATTTCTCTTCAATACGACGATAACAGATACATGGGCGATGTTGCTTGAGATGATTGTTGGATTTATGCTCGTATTTCTAGGGATAAAAGCCTTACGTACAAAAACGGAAAGTACAGGATTGAAAGGAAACCATACATACGTACAGTTTGGAGTGATCGGGTTTATCCATGGATTAGCTGGAAGTGCCGCGATGATTTTGTTAACGATGAGTACGGTTGAAACGATGTTTCAAGGAGCTATCTATATACTAGTGTTTGGTGTAGGGACATGTGTTGGTATGCTCGGGTTTACAACCATTCTTGGACTTCCGTTCGTCGCAACGAGGAAGCAGTTAAAGCTCAACCATCGATTAACTCAAGTGACTGGGATTCTCTCAGTCGGGTTTGGATTCTATTATATTTATCGTATTGGTATAACTGATGGATTATTTAGCTTCTTATAAAGTGATTCATAATAAACAGAGACGATCGATATCGCTTATCGATCGTCTCTGTTTTTAGGTTTCATCTGATTCTACGTCTTTAATCTTTAATCGTTTTTTCTCTTCCTTCGATTCAATAAGTCGGTGAAGGTGAATTAAGAGTATGCCCCTACTGTAACTCGCATCAATCGGTTTTTCACGAACGGGGAATGGTAACTCAACGATGCGTTCGAAGGGACCGTGCTTATATTCTTCCTGAACATTACGATAACCTTTAAGGTTCATCGCTGTTTGGCCTTTTACCTTAAGTGTCCGATAATGGATATACACGTCAACATCATCAATTTTCTTAATGCCAGGAAGATAAACTGTGCAGATGAGTTCGTTTCCAGCTTCATAGAGATTAACAAGAGGTCCATTTGATACGAACATATCCTGAAAATCCGTCCAAAAATCATCTCCCATAAATTTATTCATTTTATTGCGCCAGTCATACATCTGTCCCCAATGGTCTCCCATGAGGTCACCTCCTGGGCTTTTTGCCAGTATATGCACCGAGAAGTGGAATGTTAAAAGAACGTACTGCTGGTTTAAACCCTTTTGAGAAGTGAATGGGAAAGATATAGGGGAAGTTTGGAAAAAATAGTCGAAAATTATTAGTCTAATTCGATAAATATCGCATGCGGTTTCAGGTTTCCTCGTGTTATGCTAGGGAAAGTTCGAGTTTGAACGATAAGGGAAAAGGAGGATGGACATGCTGGATACAGGTCTTGGCATGGTTTTGACCATTTTTGTTATTAATATCTTTTATGTATCGTTTCTCACGATGCGTACGATACTTACACTTAAAGGTCAGCGATACCTTGCAGCTGTTACAGGAACAATTGAGATTGCGATATATGTTGTAGGGCTTGGTCTCGTCCTCGATAATCTAGGGCAAATTCAAAACGTTATTGCATACGCCCTTGGTTTTGGTGTAGGAATTATCGTTGGGATGAAGATTGAAGAATACCTTGCGCTTGGTTATATTACAGTGAATGCCATCACAACAAAGCTTGAAGATGATATTCCCAATAAATTAAGAGATGTCGGTTACGGTGTTACACATTATCTTGCGCACGGGCGTCAGGGAGAACGTCTTGTCATGCAAGTTCTAACATCGCGTAAATCGGAGCGTAAGCTTTATCAGGCTATTGAGGAACTTGATCCTAAAGCCTTCGTTATCTCTTATGAGCCCCGTACCTTCCAGGGTGGATTCTGGGTTAGAAAAATTCGGAGGTAATGTATGGAAAAGAAAGCGAAGAAAAAGAAGTTTGAAGTTAAAGAAAATGAATCACTTTCTGACTGCTTAAAACGAATGGACGATGAAGGATACATGCCCGTAAGACGCCGGGAAGAACCAGTCTTTAAAGAAGGTAAGGGTTCTAAAGAACCTGAGCTATGCGGTCAGAAAATTGTTTTTGAAGGAAAGTTAAAGTAAAAACCGAACATTAGACTAAATATAAAACGCATCGTTCGATTTTCGTTGACAGTTGAACGTCGCTCTTGTTACTATGTAAGAGGAGCAAAAAGGATACCTCATATAATCTTGGGAATAAGGCCCATAAGTTTCTACCTGACGACCATGAATCGTCGGACTATGAGGGGGAAAGTCGTGTTTTGCATATGCGCAGAACAGGATGGATGTGTTTTCGCCCGAGGTAGAAGCTTCTTCTAAGTAAATAGAAGAATTCTATCTCGGGCTTTTCTGTTATTTTCACACTATTTCGATTAATTAGCACCTTCATTTAAGGAGGAATAGCATGAACACAAAAGTTGGCGTCATCATGGGGAGCACTTCGGATTGGGATACGATGAAGCATGCCTGTGACATACTAGAGGAGCTTCAAGTGCCATTTGAGAAAAAAGTTGTTTCGGCTCATAGAACGCCGGAATTGATGTTTGAATATGCAGAATCAGCAAGAGAACGCGGTTTGAACGTCATTATTGCGGGAGCAGGTGGTGCCGCTCATTTACCAGGGATGGTCGCTGCTAAAACGACACTGCCAGTCATCGGCGTACCTGTACAATCGCGGACGTTAAATGGATTAGATTCGCTTCTATCAATCGTGCAAATGCCAGGTGGCGTGCCTGTTGCGACAGTTGCGATTGGAAAAGCGGGAGCGAAAAATGCAGGACTACTTGCTGCGCAAATACTAAGTACAGCTGATGAAACGATCGAGAAGAAGCTTAGCGACTATCGAAATCTGATGAAAGAAACAGTACTCGAAAGTAGTGACAGCTTATGAGGAAAACCATTTTACCCGGTAGCACAATTGGGATTCTAGGCGGTGGACAATTAGGAAGAATGATGGCGTTAAAGGCAAGAGAGATGGGCTATCAAATCGCCGTTCTCGAACCGAAAAAAGATTCTCCCTGTGGCCAGGTGTCTGATCATGAAGTGGTTAGTGGATATGATGATTTGGATGGCGCTCGTAAGCTAGCTGATTTAAGTGATGTGATCACTTATGAATTTGAAAATATTACACACGATACTGCAAAGTGGTTGGAAGAAAATGCGTATATGCCTCAAGGTGGAGAATTGCTTCGCGTAACGCAGGATCGCTATGTTGAGAAGACAGCGATTCAGAAGTCGGGACTTCAAGTAGCACCTTTTGAAGCAGTCGATTCTCATCAAGATCTCAAGGGTGCGCTCGAGAAGATCGGTCTCCCTTCAGTCCTTAAAACACGTACTGGTGGTTACGATGGAAAAGGCCAGTGGGTTTTAAAAACAGAAAAAGATGTTGAAGCTCTCTCTTTTCCTAATGTACCTTGCATTCTGGAGAGTTGGGTACCGTTTCAAAAAGAATTGTCAGTGATTGTGACACGCAGCGTAACTGGGGAAACAACGACGTTCCCTGTAGGTGAGAACGTTCATGTGAACAACATTCTTCATCAAACCATCGTTCCAGCTCGAGTAGACGAAGCGGTCATAACGAAAGCGGATGAGGTCGGAAAGAAGATTGCAAATACCCTACAGCTTGTCGGTACACTTGCAGTTGAGCTGTTTCTTAAAGATAATGAGATTTATGTAAATGAGCTTGCACCACGACCACATAATTCTGGCCATTATACGATGGAGGCATGTGAGACTTCGCAATTTGAACAGCATATTCGAGCAATATGTGGACTACCACTTGGAAGCACTGAACTTCTAAAGCCGGTTGTCATGGGGAATTTGCTCGGTCAGCACATCACACCGCTAATGGACAGTATAGAAGAGCTCGGTGATGCAAAGCTTCATTTATATGGGAAAGACGAAGCAAAGCCTAATCGGAAGATGGGACACATTAACTTTCTTGCACCTTCAACAGAAGAAGCAATTAAGCGAATGAACTCATGGAAGTTATGGCAGTAAAGACAAGAGACCAGGAGGACTTACAATGATTGAACGTTATACCCGCCCCGAGATGGGAGCTATTTGGACAGAAGAAAACCGCTATAACGCGTGGCTTGAAGTCGAGATCCTAGCATGCGAAGCGTGGGCAGAACTTGGCATTATCCCAAAAGAAGATGTACAAAAGATCCGTGAAAATGCCGGGTTCAATGTCGATCGCATTCACGAAATTGAAGAGGAAACGCGCCATGATGTTGTGGCATTCACAAGAGCGGTATCTGAAACGCTTGGAGAAGAACGGAAATGGGTTCACTACGGTTTAACATCAACGGATGTCGTTGATACAGCACTGTCTTATCAGTTGAATCAAGCGAACGACCTTCTGATTAAAGACATTGAGAAGTTCATTGAAGTCCTAAAGGCTAAAGCGCAGGAACATAAATACACTGTCATGATGGGAAGAACGCACGGTGTTCACGCAGAACCAACAACATTTGGTCTGAAATTGGCGCTATGGTATGAAGAAATGAAGCGTAACCTTGAACGATTCAAAACAGCTTCAGATAACGTTCGTTTCGGCAAACTATCTGGTGCAGTTGGAACATATGCCAACATCGATCCATTTATCGAGCAGTATGTTTGTGAAAAGCTTGGCTTACAACCAGCACCGATTTCAACCCAAACGCTTCAGCGCGATCGTCATGCTCATTACATGTCGGCTCTAGCACTTGTGGCAACATCCATTGAAAAGTTTGCTGTTGAAATTCGTGGTCTACAAAAGAGCGAAACGCGTGAAGTAGAGGAGTTTTTCGCAAAAGGACAAAAAGGGTCATCCGCAATGCCGCATAAGCGTAACCCGATTGGTTCTGAAAACATGACTGGCATGGCGCGTGTGATTCGTGGCTATATGACGACAGCTTACGAGAACGTTGCTCTTTGGCACGAACGTGATATTTCTCACTCATCAGCAGAACGCGTTATTCTTCCGGATGCAACGATTGCGCTCAACTATATGCTGAATCGTTTTGCAGGAATTGTTTCGAAACTAACGGTCTTCCCTGAGAACATGAAGCGCAACATGACAAGAACATACGGCTTGATTTACAGCCAGCGCGTTCTTCTTTCTCTTATTGATAAAGGCATGGCACGTGAAGCTGCCTATGATCTTGTTCAACCAAAAGCAATGGATGCTTGGGAAAGAGGCATTCAATTTAGAGAGCTTGTTGAAGCTGACCCTAAGATTACAGATCAGCTGAGTGAAGCAGAAATTGAAGATTGCTTTGACTACAATTACCACCTAAAGCCGGTGGATATGATTTTTGAACGTCTCGGACTTTAATTAAGCATCGGAGGGGATCACCATGGAAAAGCAAACATTGTTGTACGAAGGAAAAGCGAAGAGAATTTATGCAACAGATGAAGCGGAGGTTGTCTGGGTCGAGTATAAAGACTCAGCAACCGCTTATAACGGGGAGAAGAAAGCAACAATTACAGGCAAAGGTCGCCTGAACAATGAAATTACAAGCCTGCTCTTTGATTATTTAAAAAGTGCTGGAATCCAAAGTCATTTTATTGAAAAGCTTTCTTCTACTGAACAGCTTGTGAAACGCGTTTCGATCATTCCACTCGAAGTGGTTGTTCGAAACATCGCAGCTGGGAGCTTTTCCAAACGCACGGGTGTGGAAGAAGGGAAGTTACTAAAACAGCCGATCGTTGAATTTTATTACAAGAATGATGACCTTGGTGATCCTCTTCTTACGCTTGATCATGTGTTAGAACTTGAACTTGCAACAGAAGAAACCGTTCAAGAATTAAAAGAACGCGCGTTAAAGATCAATACGCTATTACGCGAATACTTCCTTGAGCGTGACGTGAAGCTCGTTGATTTTAAATTAGAGTTTGGTGTAACACCGGAAGGCAAGATTATGTTGGCGGATGAAATCTCTCCAGATACTTGCCGCTTATGGGATAGTAAAACGAATGAGAAACTAGATAAAGACGTGTTTCGAAGAGATATTGGAAATTTGACAGAAGCGTACGAACAAATTTTAACTCGCCTGGGGGGCTCCGAATCATGTACAAAGTAAAAGTCTATGTAACGTTAAAAGAAAGTGTTCTAGATCCACAAGGAAGTGCCGTAAAGAATTCATTGCACAGTCTTTCGTATCATGAAGTGGAAGACGTACGGATCGGGAAATACATGGAACTCACAGTGAAAGATACGGAAAACCTTGATCAGCGAATTAAAGAAATTTGCGAAAAGCTTCTTGCGAATACGGTTATTGAAGACTACACCTACGAAATCGAGGAGGGAGTCGCACAGTGAAATTTGCGGTGATTGTGTTCCCGGGTTCTAACTGCGATGTGGATATGTATCACGCCATCAAAGATGAGCTTGGAGAAGAAGCGGTTTATGTCCGGTACGATGAGCAAAATCTAGCAAACTATGATGCGATCCTTCTCCCAAGCGGTTTCTCTTACGGAGATTACCTTCGAAGTGGTGCCATTGCACGCTTTGCACCGATTATGACTGAGGTCGTGAAGGCAGCTGAAGCAGGGAAGCCAATTCTGGGTGTTTGTAATGGATTCCAAATTCTCTTGGAAGCAGGTCTGTTACCAGGAGCAATGAAACGAAACAAGAACTTGAAGTTTATGTGTCGACCGGTTACTCTTCGCGTTCAAAACAATGAAACAATGTTTACTTCAGCTTATGAGAAAGAAGAAGAAATCACGATTCCAATTGCGCATGGTGAAGGAAACTACTATTGCGATGAAGCAACGCTTGCAACACTGCAGCAGGAAAATCGAATTGCGTTTACCTATGCCGATAATCCGAACGGCTCGGTTGAAGATATAGCTGGAATCGTAAACGAAAAGGGCAATGTCCTCGGGATGATGCCTCACCCCGAACGAGCGGTAGATGAGCTATTAGGAAGTGCAGATGGATTAAATCTATTTAAATCGATACTACGTAACTGGAGGGAATCCCATGTCACACATGCATGAACCAACACCTGAGATGATTAAAGACCAAAAGCTCTATAGTCAGATGGGTTTAACAGATGACGAGTTCGGTATGGTGGAAGCGATTCTCGGCCGTACACCGAACTATACGGAGACGGGGCTATTTTCTGTTATGTGGTCGGAGCACTGTAGCTACAAGAATTCAAAGCCAGTGTTAAAAAAATTCCCTGTTACGGGTGAGCGTGTTCTTCAAGGTCCTGGTGAAGGAGCCGGAATCGTTGATATAGGTGGTGAACAGGCGGTGGTATTTAAGATTGAAAGCCATAACCACCCGTCAGCTATCGAGCCGTATCAAGGTGCTGCAACAGGAGTTGGCGGCATTATCCGTGATGTCTTTTCGATGGGGGCACGTCCTATTGCCCTTCTTAACTCGCTTCGTTTCGGAGAGCTGAGCAATCCAAAAGTGAAGTATCTTTTTGAGGAAGTTGTAGCCGGAATTGCAGGATACGGAAATTGCATTGGTATTCCAACAGTTGGTGGGGAAGTTCAGTTTGATTCTTCTTACGATGGAAATCCTCTTGTAAATGCGATGTGTGTTGGCTTAATTGATCATAAAAACATTCAGAAAGGGATCGCATCAGGAGCTGGGAACACGGTCATGTACGTTGGCGCGAGCACGGGACGTGACGGGATCCACGGCGCAACCTTCGCATCTGAAGAATTGACAGATGCTTCTGACGAAAAGCGTCCTGCCGTTCAAGTTGGTGACCCATTCATGGAAAAGCTTCTGCTTGAAGCATGCCTTGAACTTGTTCACTGCGAGTCACTTGTCGGTATTCAAGATATGGGAGCAGCTGGACTAACGTCTTCAGCTTCCGAAATGGCGAGTAAGGCAGGCATGGGACTTGAAATGAATCTTGATGAAGTGCCACAGCGTGAAAAAGGAATGACGCCATACGAAATGATGCTTTCTGAATCTCAGGAGCGTATGCTCGTTGTTGTGAAAAAAGGTCATGAAGATGAAATTAAAGCTATAACAGATCGCTGGGGTCTTTTAGCGAAAGAGGTTGGTGTAGTAACGGAAGATAAGCGATTCCGTCTCCTTCATAAAGGAGAAGTCGTTGCGGACGTTCCTGTCGATGCATTAGCAGAGGAAGCACCTGTTTATCACAAACCATCTCGTATCCCAGAATATTATATTGAAAATCAGCAGCTTCATAAGCCAATTCCAAATGTGGAAGACGCGAAGGAAATGCTCTATACCTTGTTAAGTCAGCCGACAATTTCAAGTAAGGAATGGGTTTTTGATCAGTACGACTATATGGTGCGAACAAATACAGTTGTGTCACCTGGGTCAGATGCGGCTGTTGTTCGAGTGCGTGGAACAAACAAAGGGTTAGCGATGACAACGGACTGTAATTCCCGTTATTTATATCTTGATCCTGAAGTAGGCGGTCAAATTGCAGTTGCAGAAGCAGCGCGTAACATTGTCTGCTCGGGTGGCGAGCCACTAGCGATTACAGATTGCTTAAACTTCGGTAACCCTGAGAAGCCAGAGATCTTCTGGCAAATTGAGAAAGCGACAGACGGAATGAGTGAAGCGTGTCGTATGCTGAACTCACCAGTTATTGGTGGGAATGTCTCACTTTATAATGAAACAAACGGCATCGCTGTTTATCCAACACCGGTTGTTGGAATGGTTGGCCTTGTCCACGATCTAAATCATGTGACAACACAAGCCTTTAAAGAAGAAGGAAACTTAATATATATGCTAGGTGAAACGGGAGAAGATTTTGGCGGTAGTGAGCTTCAAAAGTATCTTGATGGTAAGATCTCAGGTCAAGCTCCTACACTTAATCTTGAAATTGAAAAAGAACGTCAAAACCAACTTCTAACTGCGATTCAAGACGGACTTGTTGAATCAGCTCACGACCTCGCAGAAGGTGGCCTTAGTGTTGCACTTGCGGAATCGCTCATTGGAACAGAATTTGGTGCTAATGTACGGATTGACGGAGATACGACAACAGATCTTTTCAGTGAAACACAATCTCGTTTTCTTGTAACCATCAAGGGGGAACATCAGCAGGCATTTGAGCAGCGTACAGGAGCGAAGTTGATCGGTGAAGTAACCGGTACTGGCGTATTAACGATTATGCACGAAGATGAAACACATATCTTCGATGCTCCGGTTCAAGAGCTTGAAGCAGCCTGGAAAGGAGCTATTCCATGTTTGGTGAAATCAAAGGCTTAAATGAAGAATGTGGCGTATTTGGTATCTGGGGTCACCCTGATGCTGCTTCGCTAACGTATTACGGACTGCATAGTTTACAGCATCGTGGTCAGGAGGGAGCGGGCATTGTCACAACTGACGGTGATCGCCTCTATAATCATAAAGGACTTGGATTAGTGAATGATGTGTTCGGACCTGGTGATCTTGATCAGCTTGAAGGCAATGGTGCGATTGGTCACGTGAGATATTCGACAGCTGGTGGAGGCGGGTATGAGAATGTTCAACCTCTTGTTTTCCGCTCTCAGAACGGTGGCCTTGCGCTTGCGCATAACGGAAACCTTGTAAATGCGAATGCTCTTAAGCATCAGCTTGAAGGACAAGGAAGCATTTTTCAGACGACATCAGACACAGAGGTATTGGCTCATCTTATTAAACGAAGCGGCTACTTGAGTCAGCGTGAAAAGGTTAAGAATGCTCTTACAATGGTGAAGGGTGCTTATGCCTTTATTATGATGACAGAGAAAGAAATGATGGTGGCGCTAGATCCACATGGCTTAAGACCACTATCACTTGGTATTTTAGAAGGGGCTTACGTTGTTGCTTCAGAAACGTGTGCGTTTGATTTAATCGGTGCGCAATATATTCGTGACGTACAGCCTGGTGAGCTTTTGATTATTAGTGAGAACGGACTTGAATCAGAGAGGTTCTCGTCTTCAATCTCACGTGCGATTTGCTCAATGGAATACATTTATTTCTCTAGACCGGATAGTAACATTGAGAATATTAATGTTCACACAGCACGTAAAAAGCTTGGTAAGCAACTCGCTAAAGAAGCCCCGATTGAGGCAGATATTGTAACCGGAGTGCCGGACTCAAGTATTTCAGCAGCAATTGGCTATGCGGAAGAATCTGGTATTCCATATGAAATGGGATTAATTAAAAACCGCTATGTTGGCAGAACCTTTATTCAACCTTCTCAAGAGTTGAGAGAACGTGGTGTGAAAATGAAGCTTTCGCCTGTTCGAGGAGTTGTTGAAGGTAAGCGTGTTGTTATTGTCGATGATTCGATTGTACGTGGTACAACTAGCAGACGAATCGTGACGATGCTTCGAGAAGCGGGGGCAAAAGAAGTTCACGTTCGAATCAGTGCGCCACCAATTATTAGCCCATGCTACTACGGCATTGATACATCCAATTCGGGTGAATTAATAGCGGCGAAGATGAGTGTAGATGAGATGTGTGAAGAAATTGGAGCCGATTCACTGACGTTTCTGACAACGGATGGGATGACTACAGCGATTGGAAGAGAAGAAGACGGCTCGTCGTGCGGTCAATGCCTTGGCTGCTTTACAGGAAATTATCCGACTGAAATTTATCCTGATACCGTACATCCTTACGAAAAAGTCTAACTGAAGGAGGCCGTTATGGCACAAGCATACAGGCAGGCAGGCGTTAATATAGAAGCAGGTTATGAAGCGGTAGATCGGATCAAACCGCATGTGAAAAAAACGATGCGTAAGGGAGTTATGGGAGGACTTGGTGGCTTTGGTGGCATGTTCGATCTGTCAGAACTCAATTATGAGAAGCCAGTTCTCGTTTCAGGGACGGACGGAGTAGGCACGAAACTCATGCTTGCGATCCAACTCGATCAGCACGATACAATTGGGATTGATTGTGTTGCGATGTGCGTAAATGATGTTGTCGCACAAGGCGCAGAACCGCTCTATTTTTTGGATTACATTGCAACAGGTAAGCTTGCACCAGAGCGGATCGAACAAATTGTGAAAGGCGTTGCAGAAGGCTGTTCACAGGCAGGGTGTGCTCTTGTTGGTGGTGAAACAGCTGAAATGCCTGACATGTACCAAGAGAATGATTATGACCTTGCTGGGTTTACAGTTGGCGCTGTAGAGAAGTCTCAGTTGATTACAACAGAGAATGTGACAGAAGGCGATGTTCTCATTGGCCTTGCATCAAACGGTATTCATAGTAATGGCTTTTCCCTTGTACGTAAAGTGCTTCTCAAGGATAATGATATGGATTTGAAAACGTCATATGACGAACTTGGTATGACGCTTGGAAATGCTTTGCTGACACCGACTCGTATCTATGTTAAACCTGTTCTAAATGTTCTTCAATCTAACACTGTTCATGGGATTGCACACATTACAGGCGGAGGTTTTGAAGAGAATATTCCGCGTATGCTTCCTGAAGGACTGGCTGCACAAATTGATTATGGTTCGTGGCCGGTTCCTCCTATTTTTGATTTGATCGAAAAGAAGGGAAGTCTCGCTCGTAAGGAAATGTTTACAACATTTAATATGGGTATAGGGATGGTCCTTGCTGTTCCAGAAGATGTTGCGGTTAATGTCATCAAAGCACTTGAGCAGGATGGTGAGCGTGCTTATATGATTGGACGCGTTGTAAAGGGAGAAGGAATCGAATTCGGAGGCGGTGACTTGTCGTGAAGAAGCTAGCCGTATTCGCATCTGGGAGCGGCTCGAACTTTGAAGCGATTGCCGCAGCGATTGAAAAGGGACAGCTTGAAGCAGAAGTGGCCCTCGTAGTCTGTGATCGTCCTGGAGCTAAGGTTGAAAAAAGGGCAGAACGCTTTGGCATTCCTGTCCTTTCCTTTTATCCTAAATCGTATGAATCGAAAGCTGACTTTGAAACATTTATTCTTCAGCAGTTACATGATGCTGGTGTTGAGTGGATTATTCTCGCAGGCTATATGAGGTTAATCGGTCCAACGTTGCTTCAAGGTTTCGAAGGAAGAATTGTGAATATCCACCCATCTCTTCTTCCTTCTTTCCCTGGAAAGGACGCAATCGGACAAGCATTTGAAGCAGGTGTTAAAATCACTGGCGTAACCGTTCATTTCGTGGACGAGGGAATGGATACCGGAAAAATCATTGATCAAGACAGTGTTCGGATTGATGAGGGCGACACGAAGGATGACCTGGCAAATAAAATCCAGGCAGTAGAGCATCTTTTATACCCTGCCGTCATCCGTTCCCTTCTTTAGGAAAAAAACAAAAGGTAGTAGGAGGAATCATTATGGCTATTAAACGTGCGTTGATTAGCGTTTCTGATAAAACAGATATTACAGCATTTGCAAAAGGACTTGCGGACAAAGGGGTCCAGGTGATCTCAACAGGGGGGACAAAGCGTGCTCTAGAAGAAGCTGGTGTAGACGTGATTGGCATCTCGGACGTAACTGGATTTCCGGAGATTCTCGATGGGCGCGTAAAAACCCTTCATCCAAACGTACATAGTGGTCTTCTAGCTGTGCGTGATAATGAAGCTCATCAGAAACAGTTGGATGATCTTAATATCAAGCCAATTGATCTTGTTGTTGTGAATTTGTATCCTTTCCAGGAAACAATCGCAAAACCTGATGTTACTTATGAAGAAGCGATTGAAAATATTGATATTGGTGGACCGACGATGCTTCGTTCTGCTGCAAAAAATCATCGGGACGTAACAGTTGTAGTGGATCCTTCTGATTACAATCGCGTTTTGCGACAAGTTGAAGAAAATGGTGATACAACCGGAATTCTTCGTCGTGAGCTTGCTGCAAAAGTATTTCGCCATACAGCTTCATATGATGCTGTGATTTCGGAATATTTAACTGCTCAATCAGGAGAAGAAGAGCCTGAGTCACTTACGGTAACATTTGAAAGGAAACAAACGCTTCGCTATGGTGAAAACCCCCATCAAAAAGCTGTTTTCTACAAAAAACCTTTATATACTGGAGCTTCACTTGCTTCAGCAGAGCAGTTAAATGGTAAAGAGCTTTCTTACAATAATATTAACGATGCCAATGCGGCGCTTAATATTGTGAAGGAATTTGATCAGCCGGCTGTTGTAGCTGTGAAACATATGAACCCGTGCGGAGTTGGTACTGGTGAAACGGTTGTACAAGCTTATCAAAAAGCATATGAAGCTGATTCCACTTCGATTTTTGGTGGGATTGTCGCGATTAATCGTGAAGTGGATGAAGCAACAGCGCTTAAGTTAAAAGAAATTTTCCTTGAAATTATTATGGCACCTTCGTTTACAGAAGAAGCTTTAGCTGTGTTAACGAAGAAAAAGAACCTTCGTTTATTGAAGCTTGATGTTTCTGCCTCTCCTGCGATTGAACATCAGTTAACTTCCGTAAATGGTGGCCTTTTACTTCAAGAGCGTGATCGTTATGGATTCGATGAAGCTGATATTTCGGTTCCAACCGATCGTGAGCCGACAGAAGAAGAGTGGGAAGCACTGAAGTTAGCATGGAAAGTTGTGAAACATGTGAAATCAAATGCTATCGTTCTAACGAAGAATGACCAAACGATTGGAATTGGTGCAGGACAAATGAACCGTGTCGGTGCTGCGAATATTGCCATCGAGCAAGCAGGTGAGAAGAGCAAGGGATCAGTTATGGGTTCAGATGCTTTCTTCCCAATGGATGATACTGTTGAAGCAGCAGGTCGCGCTGGTGTAACAGCTATTATTCAACCTGGCGGCTCCATTCGCGATGAGGACTCCATCAAGAAAGCGAATGAATATGGCATTACAATGGTCTTTACTGGCATTCGTCATTTTAAACATTAAGAGGAGGTTTTTCGAGTGAAGGTATTGGTAATTGGTCGCGGTGGCCGCGAGCATGTAATGGCATGGAAAGCGGCGGAAAGCAGCCTTGTTGATCAAGTCTTTGTCGCTCCTGGTAATTCAGGTATGACGGATGTTAGTCAGCTTGTGGCAATTGAAGAGAGTGATCATGAGGAACTTGTTGCCTTCGCAAAAAGGGAAAACATTGATTTAACGCTTGTTGGCCCTGAACAACCTCTTCTCGACGGGATTGTAAATCGCTTTGAGGAGGAAGGACTCCGTGTATTTGGCCCAAGACAGGAAGCGGCCTTGATTGAGGGAAGTAAAACGTTCGCCAAAGAATTAATGGTTGCGCATAACATTCCTACCGCATTTTCTAAGTCCTTTACTGACTATATCGAAGCGAAAGCTTATGTTGAAAAAGTCGGGGCGCCGATCGTCCTAAAAGCAGATGGACTTGCTGCAGGTAAAGGTGTTGTGGTGGCAATGTCACTGGAGGAAGCACTTGAAAGCCTTCATGACATGATGGAGAACAATCAGTTTGGTGCTGCTAGTGAACGTGTTGTAGTAGAAGAATTTCTAGAGGGTGAGGAATTCTCTTTAATGGCTCTTGTCGAAGGTGATCGTGTTTACCCACTCGTTATTTCTCAAGATCATAAACGTGCTTTCAATGGTGACGAGGGTCCAAATACAGGAGGGATGGGAGCCTATTCTCCTGTTCCGCAAATTTCTCAAGATACTGTGGATCATGCGGTTGAGACGATTTTATGTCCTGCAGCAAAAGGAATGAAATCAGATGGCCGCTCCTTTACCGGAATTCTCTATGCTGGCCTTATGTTAACAGTTGATGGACCGAAAGTGATTGAATTTAATGCGCGCTTTGGTGATCCAGAAACGCAAGTCGTTCTCCCAAGAATGACATCAGACTTCGTCCAGGCTGTCCTTGATCTCCTCGAGGGTAAAACACCTAAGCTTGAATGGAGCGAACAGTCCGTTATTGGTGTTGTCGTTGCTTCAGGTGGCTATCCAGGTAGCTATGAAAAAGGCAAGGCGATTACTGGGCTTGATCAGGTTGGATCAGAGTCTCTTGTTTTTCATGCCGGAACAAAACAAATCGGTGAAAAACTAGTGACAGACGGGGGTCGTGTACTACTTGTTGCTTCTGCAGGTGATGATTTGAGAGAAGCGAGTCAGGTGGTATATAAAGAATTAGAAAATGTAAAAGTAACGGAAGGCTTCTATCGAACAGACATTGGGCATCGCGCTATTTCACACGTTTCTTCCTAATATAGGCGAACGCAATCGCAACGATACTTCCAATAATCATCGTATAAATTAACCATGTATCTGTTATATACTCGAGCATAAATAGACCTCCTTTTGATAAGGTAGATGAAACTTCCCTGAATGCAGGGAAGTTTTTTTATGAAAACGTTAAGAAGGATTAATCACTCTTTCAAGTGCCGTTTCATCTGGATCAAGTTTTTCATCGGGGGTCATGAGGTCAACGATGGGGCAATACCTCGTATGTCCTTCAGCTACTTTCATGGCACCGATTGCGGCGATTATCCAGGCTGATTTGGATTCTTCTTTAGAAAGCTTTGCGGTTGAATAAGCAAGAAGTGTGAATCCGGTAGCTAGTCGAACAAAGGCATTCATCATACTAATGTTTGGCTTCAATTGAAAAACTCCTTTCTTCATTCACAAATCTAAAGTAGCAACGTGTCGAAATTATGTTAAAATAAAGAAAACTTCTTGAAGCGGGTGATGGTTTTGGCAAAACGAAAAAATTTATGGACAAAGCAGCAATTACGACAACACGTTCAAGTAGTGTCTGGAGAACTGCCTCCATCGATCGTTTTTTACAATGCAACATATTTAAATAATGGACTTAAAAAATGGGTTACATCGAATATATGGGTATATGAAGATCGTATTGTTTACGTAGGCGATGATCTTCCTGAAAAGCACCCGTCAACTGAATGGATTGATTGTTACGGGAAATATCTCGTGCCAGGTTATATTGAACCACATGCACATCCATTTCAACTATATAATCCCCTTACGCTTGCGCGATATGCATCTCAGCGGGGAACAACAACAATGATGAATGATAACCTTTTATTCCTTCTAGGTTTGACAAAAGAGAAAGCGCTTACATTAATTGAGAATTTAGATCAGTATCCCGTTTCGATGTATTGGTGGGCGCGATATGATTCACAAACACAGCTTCTCGATGAGGAGGCCATTACGAATAAAAATATGAAGGAATGGCTGGCACACCCACTTGTGATACAGGGTGGAGAGCTTACCGCATGGCCTGATGTTCTCGGGGGAGATGATGAAATATTAGAATGGATGCAGGAGACGAGAAGACTCGGTAAACCAGTGGAAGGACATCTTCCAGGTGCTTCTCTCGCAACATTAACGAAGATGGGGCTTCTTGGCGTTTCATGTGATCACGAAGCGATGACAGGAGAGGAGGCGCTACGTCGCTTAGAGATGGGTATGATGACGTCACTCCGTTATTCTTCGATAAGACCTGATCTACCTGTCATTCTCGAATCATTGCTGAAAAAAGGAGTTACTTCCTTTGACCGCGTTATGATGAATACAGATGGATCAACGCCTTCATTCCTGGAAAATGGCACAACGGACAAGTTAATTGCAATAGCACTTGAGAAAGGAGTCCCTTCAGAAGATGCGTATTCTATGGTGTCATATAATGTCGCAAACCATTACGGTATAAGCGATACGCATGGTATGATAGCGCCGGGTAGAGTGGCTCACATTAATATTCTTGCGTCAAAAGAAGATCCGCTCCCTGTCTCTGTTCTAGCGCGTGGAAAATGGTTAAAGCGTGATCGTGATGAAGTAGAACAAGATTGGTCTTTTGATTGGGAAGATCATGGACTTTCTCCACTTGATAATTCGTGGGAAATCCAATCAAACGATTTAACTTTCTCTGGTCCGGCAGGAATTGAAATGGTGAATGCTGTTATTACAAAGCCTTATAATCTATCTGTCGAAACGTCAGTTGAAGAGTTACCTTCAGGTTCTGATGAAAGCTTTATGATGCTTCTCAGTCGTGAAGGGAAATGGCGTGTAAATACGATCATTAAAGGCTTCGCTAATCAAGTGAAAGGATTTGCAAGCAGCTTTTCGAATACGGGTGATTTTATTCTGATTGGGAAAAATAAAGCGGATATGATGACAGCTTTTAATCGAATAAATGAAATTGGTGGGGGGATCTCTCTTGTAGAAGATGGAGAAGTTATATCCGAAATTAAACTTCCTCTCATGGGCAAAATGTCTGATCTTCCACTTGAAGAACTAATCAAAGTTGAAAAGAGAATGATACAAGAACTAGAAGATAGGGGCTACTTATATAAAGATCCCGTTTATAGCTTGTTGTTCTTTTCTTCAACACATTTACCTTTTATTCGATTGACGCAGCAAGGAATTTATGATGTAAAAAGGAAAATGGTACTTTTTCCTTCGATAATGCGTTAAACTATAACAAAGTAACCTCTTAACGGAGTGAAGTGCATGATTTTATTCGGTTGAATTGTTAAAATGAATATAAAGCTTTATAAATAGCACATCAAGATGAACGTTACAGAATGCAACATATAGACGAAACATACTTAAGTAAGGAGAGTGGATTTAGAATGCAAATTGATAAACTTCGAGGTAAGACACTTGACCAACTTTTTGAAGCGATTCTTTCATTGAAAGATCTTGAAGAATGCTATTTGTTCTTTGATGATCTAGCGACTGTAAATGAGATACAATCGCTTGCTCAGCGTTTGGAAGTAGCAAGAATGCTACGTGAAGGGTTTACGTATCATAAAATTGAAACAGAAACAGGCGCAAGCACCGCAACGATTTCCAGAGTAAAGCGCAGCTTGAACTATGGAAACGATGGCTATCAAATGACGCTTGATCGTGTTCACAATAAAGAGCAGAAAATGAGCCGGCTTCCGGCTCATTTTTGTTTTGGTTGGCGTGTTGATGGATATTTGCCTTTTCGCGGATATATTTGAGAAATCGCGGAAATAATGATCGATTTCGCGGATAAAATGAGATTATCGCGGAAATATCGAGGAAATCGCGGAATTATGGATTTTAAATGGTTGCAGGTGTTTGTGGGGGCTAAACGGGCGCTTCTGCTTTTCGTGATCCAGCTGCAGCCTCCAGACCCTCTGTCACTTCACCCTCCAACTCGAACACAAAGACCGTGTTCAATTTGGAGGGCTCCAGTGCCTGCCGGGTCTAAACGGAGGCTTCCGCTTTTCATGTATTCTTTGATATAATCCAATTTATGAGGAAAAGTGGGAGGAAGGGTTAGGATGTTTGATTTTCGAGAGTGGAAGCATGTGTTTAAGCTGGATCCGAATAAGGAGATAGAGGATTATGATCTTGAGGCGATTTGTGAGTCTGGGACGGATGCGGTGATTGTTGGTGGTAGTGATGGCGTTACGCTTGATCGGACTTTAGATCTACTTGCTAGAATTCGCCGTTACGCGGTACCATGTGCTCTTGAGGTATCCACTGTTGAGGCAGTGACACCAGGATTTGATTTTTATTTTATTCCGACAGTGTTGAATACGGAAGATAGCCGATGGGTGACCGGATTACATCATGAAGCTGTGAAAGATTTTGGCGAAATCATGAACTGGGATGAAATTGTGATGGAAGGGTATTGTATTTTAAACCAGGATTCTAAGGTTGCTCAGTTAACTTCTGCTCATACTAATCTAGATGAAGCTGATGTTCTTGCTTATGCTCGTATGGCAGAGAAAATGTTCAAACTGCCCATTTTTTATGTGGAATATAGCGGAACATATGGAGATGCAGAGCTTGTTCGGAAAGTGAGCCAGGTTCTTGACGATACGCAACTTTTTTATGGTGGCGGAATTGATTCTCCTGAGAAAGCGAAAGAAATGGCAGCTTCTGCAGATACGATTATTGTCGGGAACGTCATATACGATAATATGAAGCAGGCGATAAAAACTGTTGCTGCTGTGAAAGGAAATTGATTCTCTCCTGTCGATCAGGTAAAATAAGAAACAAGAACATACGTTTGTGAGGAGTGCGAAAACATGCAACGAATAGTTGATAAGTTACTAAACGGGCTAAATCCCGAACAACAAGAAGCGGTCAAGCACACGGATGGACCGCTTTTAATTATGGCTGGAGCAGGTAGTGGAAAAACGAGAGTGCTGACGCATCGTATTGCGTATCTTCTTGTGGAGAAACAGGTATCTCCTTGGAATATTCTTGCGATTACGTTTACGAATAAAGCGGCGCGAGAAATGAGAGAGCGAGTGAATTCGATTACGGGACCAGTCTCGGAAGATATTTGGATTTCAACATTCCACTCTATGTGCGTACGTATTTTAAGAAGAGACGGTGATCGGATTGGGATTAACCGCAACTTCACCATTCTTGATTCTGGGGACCAGCTGACTGTTATTAAGAAGATCTTGAAAGAGCAGAACGTAGATCCAAAGAAATTTGAGCCTAGAGGGATTCTTGGCAGTATTAGCTCTGCAAAAAATGAACTCGAAACCCCTGAAGATTATAAAGCTAATGCAAAGGGACCTTACGAAAGTGTTGTTGCTGATGCATATGAGCAATATCAGAAGCAGCTTCGTAAAAACCAGGCGCTTGATTTTGATGATTTGATTATGCGGACGATCACGTTGTTCAAAAAGGTGCCGGAAGTACTCGAGTTTTATCAGCGTAAATTTCAGTACATTCATGTTGATGAGTATCAAGATACAAACAAAGCACAATATATCCTTGTTAAACTCATGGCTGAGAAATATCAGAACCTTTGCGTAGTAGGTGATTCTGATCAGTCGATCTACCGCTGGCGTGGTGCGGACATACAGAACATTCTTTCCTTCGAGAAGGACTATCCAAGTGCACGCGCGATATTCCTTGAGCAAAACTATCGTTCAACTAAGAAAATTCTACAAGCGGCCAATGTAGTTATTGAAAATAATACGAACAGAAAGCCTAAAAAGCTTTGGACGGATAATGATGATGGGCCACATATTACTTACTATCAGGCAAACGATGAACATGATGAGAGTCGTTTCGTAACAGGGAAAATCCTTGATATGGTGAATAGCGGACAGCGAACGAATTCACAAATAGCGATTCTTTATCGTACGAATGCCCAGTCGCGTGTGATTGAGGAAATTTTAAATAAGTCGAACATCCATTACAACATTGTCGGTGGTACAAAGTTCTACGACCGTAAAGAGATTAAAGATGTTCTAGCATACCTCCGTCTCATTGCTAATCCAGATGATGATATTAGCTTACTTCGAATTGTGAATGTTCCAAAGCGTGGTGTTGGTGCATCGACAATGGACAAGGTAGCACAATATGCGGCTAATCAGGATATTTCTATCTTTACAGCTCTTCAAGAAGTCGAGCAGATCGGGTTAAGCGCTCGTTTCACTAAGACTCTTAAATCATTTGGTAATCAAATGGCAAACTGGTCACAAATGCAGGAATATCTAGCCGTATCTGAACTTGTTGAGGAAGTAATTGATAAATCAGGGTATCGTGATGCGTTAAGAAACGAGAATACAATCGAATCACAAACACGACTTGAAAACATTGATGAATTTCTTTCTGTTACACAAGAATTTGAGAAAGCAAGTGAAGATAAAAGCCTAATCGCTTTTCTAACAGACCTTGCGCTCGTTGCAGATATCGATAAGTTAGATGAGGATGAAGGTGAGCAGAAGGAAGCTGTTACACTTATGACGCTCCATTCAGCAAAAGGTTTGGAATTTCCTGTTGTTTTCCTCATTGGGATGGAAGAAGGAGTATTCCCGCATAGTCGTTCCCTATTTGAGGAAGAGGAGATGGAAGAAGAGCGTCGTCTAGCATATGTCGGTATTACAAGAGCAGAAGAAGAGCTTTTCATAACAAATTCTCGTCTTAGAACACTTTACGGAAAAACAAACGCGAATCCTGTGTCCCGCTTCATAGGAGAGATACCAGAAGAATTACTTGAGAAGCAAGGTCAAGAAAAGCCAGCTACACCGTTTGGTGGAACTAGTTCCCGACCTTCTTCAAGACCTGCTACTCCAAAGACGCCTAGACGTCCTCAACTTACTTCAACGGGTGGAGATTCACTCGATTGGAAAGTAGGAGATAAAGCAAGTCACCGCAAATGGGGCGTTGGTACGGTCGTTAGCGTTAAGGGTGAGGGTGACTCGACTGAGCTTGATATTGCTTTCCCTAACCCGGTAGGAATTAAGCGTTTGTTAGCGAAGTTTGCGCCTATTGAAAAGCAATAGTCATTTTAGAAGGTGGGGTTTGACGATGGAAGAAAAGCAAAAGCGCATCGAAGAGCTTCGTCAGCTCTTAAATCAGTACAATTACGAGTACCACGTTCTAGATCAGCCGACCGTTCCTGATGCCGAGTATGATCGGATGATGAATGAATTAATTAACCTGGAAGAAGAGACTCCTGAACTTAAAACGGAAGATTCTCCAACTCAGCGCGTCGGTGGCCCGCCGCTTGAAGGCTTTCAAAAAGTTGAACACAGAGTACCTATGCTAAGCCTTGGTAATGCATTTGGTGAAGAGGACTTGAAGGACTTCGACCGACGTGTACGTGATCGAATTGGCGAAAACTTTTCGTATGTATGCGAGTTAAAAATAGACGGTCTTGCCGTTTCACTTATTTATGAAGATGGAGTTCTTGTGCGTGGAGCCACACGTGGGGATGGCACGGTAGGAGAGGACATTACTCAGAATTTGAAAACCATTCCAGCTATCCCACTTCGTTTAAGCGAGAATGTTAGCATGGAGGTGCGTGGTGAGGCGTTCATGCCAAAGCCATCCTTCATGAAATTAAATGAAGCACGTGAGAAGAACGATCAGGATTTATTTGCAAATCCTCGAAATGCAGCGGCTGGTTCTCTTCGCCAGCTTGATCCAAAGATTGCTGCTAGCCGCAACTTGTCTATTTTTGTATACGGTGTAGGTACGGTTGAAGGCAGGGAAATTAGTTCACATTCAAATGGCCTTGATTTTCTCAAAGAGCTAGGATTCAAAACCAATCCAGAATGGAAGCGATGTAACACGATTGATGATGTTATTGATTACATCGGTGGTTGGTCAGAGAAACGTCCTGATCTTTCATACGAGATCGATGGGATTGTTGTGAAAGTAGATGCCCTCAATCAACAAGAGGAGCTAGGATTTACTGCGAAAAGTCCACGATGGGCCATTGCATACAAGTTTCCTGCTGAAGAGGTTGTAACGCAGCTCTTGGATATTCAGCTTAATGTGGGCAGAACTGGTGTCGTCACTCCCACGGCTGTTTTAGAACCAGTGCTTGTTGCTGGGACAACCGTACAGCGAGCATCTCTTCATAATGAGGATCTGATTCGTGAGAAGGATATTAAAATTGGAGACTATGTCGTTGTGAAAAAAGCAGGAGACATTATCCCTGAAGTTGTTTCTGTTCTCGAAGACCGTCGTACAGGTGAAGAAAAAGCATTTTCTATGCCTGAGAAGTGTCCTGAATGTGATAGTGATCTCGTTCGATTAGAAGAAGAGGTCGCACTTCGATGCATTAATCCAAAATGTCCAGCTCAGCTCCGTGAAGGACTCATTCATTTTGTTTCACGCAATGCAATGAATATTGATGGACTAGGTGAACGGGTGATTACTCAGCTGTTTCGTGAGGAATTAATTCATGATGTAGCAGATATCTATCAGCTGACACACGATCAACTTATTGAGTTAGAGCGAATGGGTGAGAAGTCAGTTTCCAACCTTCTTGAGGCGATAAGCGTCTCAAGGAATAATTCATTAGAAAAACTGTTGTTTGGTCTGGGGATACGCCATGTCGGTGCAAAAGCTGCGAAAACTCTTGCACAACAATTTGGCTCTATGGACAGTATTGTTCAAGCAAATATAGAAGATCTTGAAGCAATTAATGAAGTGGGACAGAAAATGGCTGATTCTGTTGTGCGATATTTTCAAAACGAAGAAGTGCATGAACTAATTGAAGAATTAAAAGAAGCTGGCGTTAATATGACCTATAAAGGACCTAAGCCAGTTGCGGTAGAAGACATTGATTCCGTGTTTGCGGGTAAAACAATTGTACTCACTGGTAAGTTAGAACAGTTGAGTCGCGGGGAAGCAAAGAAGAAGCTTGAAGAACAAGGCGCAAAGGTGACAGGTAGTGTAAGTAAGAGCACAGATCTTGTCATTGCAGGGGAAGATGCTGGTTCTAAGCTTGAAAAGGCAGAGTCTCTTGGCATTGACGTGTGGAGTGAGAACAGGTTCCTTGAAGAGTTAAACGAATGAGGAGAGGGAAGTAATGCCAAAGAAGCAAACGTTCATCGTTAGTATCATGGCCCTTTCGCTCGTATTATCCGGTTGTGTTCCAAGTTTTATGAAGGGCGATCAGGACGATACAGTGAAAGTGAATGATTCAGAAGGCGAAGATAGCGAAGAAATGATTGTTAGTGAAGATATCAAAACATCTGAAACGTATTATCGTTCAGTACTTGAGAAGGATGGGGATAAGAATTCTCTTGATACTTCACAAGTTAGGGGATTAATCACGGCTGGCGTTGATAACCGTCTCGATGTTGATGCGCTTGAGATGGGTTTAATCAGACTTTCTCAAGAGCAATTTGATCCTGAGAAATATTTCTTTAAAGAAGGGCAGCTTTTTGATACAGAGCAAATTCATAGCTGGCTGTATCGAGATAATGGTGTAACGAAAGAAGAAGCTGAAAAAGATAAAGAGAAGGAAGTAAATGAGGGACTTAATCCACAGCTCGGAGTGGAAGAAAATCCTGCTAATTATGAGCAAGTAATTGAAGCAGAGAAGAAAAACCCTAAATTCTTATCTTATATACATGAACAAGATTACTATGTTCAAAACAAAGATGACGAGTTACAACTAGGCGGAATTTCGATTGCCTTATCGCTTTATTCTGAATATCCTTACTCTGTTCTTGATGAGAATGGCTTGAAATATACTGGTTCAGTGAAACTAGGGAAAGAAGAAGTGATTTCTAAGGCGAAGGAATCGATTGAACCAATTGTGAAGAAAATTCGTGCTGAGCATGACGTACCTATCATGTTCACTCTGTTTTTAGAGCAACCAAGACAATCAGTTGTCCCAGGAAACTTTGTGGCGAGCACGATTGTAGGAGAGGGGAAATCCAGCCCAGATTCATGGAAGGATTTGAATGAGAAGTACGTTGCTTTTCCTTCTTCCGCAGCCTCCGACGAGTACCCTGCTGAAGCAGAGAAGTTTGATGATTTCACGCGTGAAATCCAGGATTTCTTTCCAAACTTTGTTGGTGTCATTGGCACCGGGTTCTATAAACAGGATGAGCTTACACAATTGAAGGTTGAAATACCAATTCAATTCTATAGTAAAGCGGAGGTCATTTCGTTTACACAGTTCGTAAACGGTCTTGTCAAGAAACGGAATGATACATTTCCTCAGGAGCTTCCGGTCTCCATCTACATTACAAATAACGGAGAAACGGAAAGTATGATTGTGAAAGATCCTAACGAAGAAGAACCGTTTGTTCATATTTATCAATAAACAAAAACCCTCTCA
>NZ_JBITPM010000011.1:0-207595 GCF_050467905.1 Pseudalkalibacillus sp. NRS-1564
TTTGTCCCAGCCTCTTTTTATTAGCTATGTGCGAGAAAAATTCAAAATATAACCACTATTCACGAACAATACTACTAATTAGAATCCATAAACCGTCATTCCACCGTCTACGAACAACGTTTGTCCTGTTATGTAGTTTGCTGCTTCAGAGGATAAGAACACAGCTGCCCCTACGAGATCTTTTAGTTCACCTACTCTGTTCATTGGCGTTCGATCAAGGATCTCCTTAAGATATTGTTTATTTTCTAATAATTTTTCTGTACAGAGGTTTCTCTAAAAATAAGAAAACTCCTGCATCTTATAGGTTCACATAATAAAATTATAGTAATCTTTCACGTCATTTAGAAAAATATGTATAGGAAACAAACATCCATGATACAATTGGATAAAAAAGGGGGATTGCAGGTGCGTCAGGATACACTCGGATATGCGATGCGTGAACTTCGATTGTACCTTGGACTCTCACAGGCCGATTTATCGGAAGGCATTTGTACACAGGCATTAATTAGTCAAATTGAAAATAATGATGTCTCACCATCTGCAGAATTACTGTACCAACTTGCTTCCAGACTCGGTGTTGATATTAATTACTTTTTTCATATGAAGGAAACCCCTCGACTTGATTACGTCAATGAAGTGATCCGCCAAGTCAGAAGGCACATTAAGCGACGTGAGTATAATGAAGTATCTGATATTCTTGAAGCAGAAGAATCGAACCCCCTTTTCCGAACAATCAAAAACCAGCAGTTTTATCTCTGGCATAAAGCTATTTGTACGTATTATCTTGAACATAATGCCTCTACAGCCCTTCTACTTCTCCATGAAGCCCTTCATCTTACTACGACAACGTCTAAAAATTTCTCGGAACGTGAAATCGAAATTTTAATTAGTATGGCCATTTTGCATAGTGAGGAAAAAGAGTGGGAATGTGCTCTGCCGTTATTTCATAAAGCTCTTTATCACGTTCGCTTTTTCCCCATTATTAAGGATGAAACGATCGAAATTCGCCTTTATTATAATTACTCAAAAGCGCTATCCACCTGCAGAAACTATGAGAAAGCTCTCTCGATTGCTAGGGAAGGATTTCTGCTTTGCAGGGAGAAGCAGCGCCTCTATCTTTTTGGCGAACTTAGTTACCAGTGCGGTAAGCTCCACTATTTGCTTGGGAATCAAGAGCTGGCAATTGAATATCTGAAGACAGCATCTACGATCTTTGAACTAGACCAAAATAATAACTTTAAGACTCACGTTGAAAATTATGTTAAAAAAATAGGTATTGTCCACGAAGCCTAACTATTTGTGCTTTGTTTTCTCGATTAAGATAACAATAAAATTGAAGAGAGACACGAAGAACAGGCCAGCCGTGATAAACAATGTGAGTTCTTCCATTGTACGTCCTCCTTTCAAAGAGGTTAAGGGCTATTCATTCGACAAATGATAACTTGGAAAGATACCAACACACTTCAGACCCCTTTTCTTTAATTAATGACAATAAGGTAAATCTTCATCTTGCACCACATAAGCAGAGGCCTGTACCATTTGTGATGAGTCATTTGGTGCGATCGCGTACCCACTCACTACAACGAGAGATAGAAGAAGTAAAGCTGCCCATTTCTTCATTTTGTCACCCCTCCCTTCATTACATTTATATTACAACGCATCCAATATTTATGCATTTGCTATATGTGCTTCTCTACTAAATGGCAAAAGCCCCGTTCTCAAGAGAACGGGGCTTTTTGGGGAATCAAATAAACATTCTTATATTTTATGACGATTGAATTCATCTAATACATTGTTAATCGCATCCTGGTAACGTTCGCGACTCCAAGAATTATACGAAGGATGAGGAACATCCATTATGACCGTCCATTTTTCACTTGACACATTAGCTAGCTGAAAGAACTTTTGAGCAAATCGTCCACAAGGAATGATCGTTAGTTCCCGATCAGAAATCGCCTTCAGTCGATTTCTAAACTTCTCTAATATAAGCTGCTGCACAGCTAGTAATTCATTATCTTTAAAAGGGGTCTTTTGATTAGATGTTCGGATTTTACTTAAGTGTTCAAGTAATTCACTGTTAGCATTTCGATCACTCTCAGCATATGGTTTCGATTGCATCGGAATATTGCATACGTTAAGCAATCCCACAATGTCAAGCGATGGTCTTTCTATACTTTCTTCCTGATGTTTCTTCAGCAAGAGGCCGAGTGGATGTGAATACTCCGGACCAAATAGCTTTTTTGACATTGTAGCTCCTGAAGGTCCTGCGACCGGCACACCATTTTCCACTTCAGAAACGTGAGGAGACTCTAGTATGAAGATGAGCTTTGATTTTGGTGTCATCACTTCCGACACTTCATACTGTTGGGCGAGGGCTACGTATTGCTGTTCAAACTTTTCTACCGTATCCATAAATGGTTCCCTACCTTTATTGATTAAATGCTACGTTGTTTTCTTCTAAATAAGAGACAATCCGATCCCCCATTAAATGATACCCATCTTCATTTGGATGAAAGGCATCTTCATATAGAAGGTTCTCATCACTCTCAAGGAAGAGATCGGCAACTGGAACAAACGTAACTTCAGAATAATTTGAAACAGTTAATTGGCTACCATCATTCCAATCGTCTACGATTTCATTCATTTCTGGAATATCCCCAAAAGCTTTTGAGAACGGATTGAATAAACCTGTAAAATAAATTGGTGCATCACCATTTAAACTTCTAAGCTTATCTAATATCGTCGTCAAATTTTCTAAATAAATCTTTTCTTGAAGAGAGAAATATTGTTGATCAAGATTCATGAAATGATTTTTAACAACACCAAACAAATCATTTCCACCGATCGTTAAGAAGATATAATCCGCTTTTTTGACACCGCTTTGAACTTCATTCTCTTCTAATCTTTTTATGAGATCTTCCGTTTCACTACCAGTTATCGCATAGTTATCTAGTGTAACCTTTGCATTCTGTTCATCTTCAAAATAATAATCACTTACATAACCGATATATCCCTTTTTTTCTTGGTCACCAACGCCTTTTGTTAAGGAATCACCAAGACCAACAATCCGCACATTATCTGGCACTTTCTGAGGAATGGGTTCTTCATCTTGAAAGGTTTCCTTTATTTCATCACTCACAGGGAGTGAGTCCGTTAGCTCTGGATCATCCTTAAAATAGACATAGGTTAAGGCGCTCGCTCCCACAAATACTAGGAGCGTTAACGAGATGAGGATTAGCTTCATAAATCGATTCATTGTCATTTTCCTTTACTCTAACGATTGTACCTATTATTCTATCAAACGGAAGTTCACTCGTATATGAACTATTCAAATGGGATTTCTTCTAATAACTCATCCTGCTTCAACCGATATTGAATCTGCCTCGCCATTAGTTCGTATCCTTGATCATTTGGATGAAAGCCATCATCAAAAAACAAGTTCTCATCTACAGAATTAAACAATTCATACACGGGTACAAAGGATGTGTTACCATCTTTAAGGACCGTATCTTCACTTGCTCCATTCCACCTTTGCACAATTTGATCAATTTCCGTTACCGATTGAAAATTCTCTAATAGAGGATTATAAAGACCAATAAATAAAATCGGCGCGTCGGAATTAATACTTCTAATTCGTTTCATAATGGCACTTAGACGTTCTACATAGTTTGTTTGTTCTTGTTGAAAAACGTCCATTTGTAAATCTAGAAAATGTTCTTTCACAACTTTCATTAGATCGTTTCCACCAATACTCATGACGATCACATCTGCTTCTGAAAGGGAACCCTGCACATCGTCTTCGTTTAACATCTTATATAATTTTGGCGTCTGCCTTCCATGAACAGCGTAGTTCTCTACAAGTACAGACGTATCTGTTTCATTCTTTATATTCGCAGCAAGTCGACCAATGTACCCTTGCTCTGTCGAGTCACCACTACCCTTCGTCAGTGAGTCTCCTAATCCCACCATTCTTATATCGGGATCTTCAGGCTGCGTTACTTCTTCAGGTTCTGATGAATCTGACTTTTCTTTAGAGACTTCAGGTACTATATCCGTTTTCTCTCGATCATTTTTATTCGCGATCGATGAGATGACCGTTTCATTCGGCGCTTCATTCATAACCATCATGGATGCGGCTTGCTTTATTTCATTCAAACGCTGACTACGGTGTTCCATAATTGGTTTAACACTGAGTAAAATACCCGCAGCAAGAATGAGGAATAAAAACAGCCATATTCTCTGTTTTTTCATTCCAAAAACCTCCTCATTACACTTCCTTTTATACCCTTATTCTATGCTGATGTAACGTGAATTAAGAGATGGTTTACATATTTAAGTGGATTTATTGCCATTATTTCGCTTTATAACCTTTTTCTTTTTGCAAGTTGGCGCTACTTCTTTATAATAGTACGAGAAGACTCGTACGGCAAAGGAGGAAATACACTTGAAAATGACAATTACAAAACCCGCATTGAACTGGTTTAAACGAGAAATGGATCTTGAAAAAGGTGACAACCTCCGCTTTTTTGTACGTGTAGGTGGCTGCAGCACTGTTCAAGATGGCTTTTCCCTTGGTATGACTGTGGAAGAACCAACGGAACCTGCTCTTACAGTTGAAGAAGAAGGCATAACCTTTTTTGTAGAACAAAAAGATATCTGGTTCTTTGAGGATCAGGATTTCGCTGTAAAATTCAGCCGAAAAAAAGAGGAAATAGAATTTGTACACGGAAATTGATTGAGAAAAACGCGAAAGCGAGAAGCTTTCGCGTTTTTTATTTCACTTTTTTGTTAATCTAAATCGGTGAATGTGCGCTGCAAGACCCTCTGCTTCAAGAATACGGATCTGGTCATCCCCTAACAGGTCAAAGTGCGGAAATTCTTCACGGTCATGCATCCACTCTCTTTTTAAACCATACTGTTCTCCCCATCGGGCAAGCTTTTCTTTATTACGACACCCTGCTTTCGTCACAGAGTGATACTGTGGAAAGCGAGGATCATACCAAAAATGAGTCAATAAAGCGACCTCTCCGTTCGAAACGGCTGCCTTCCATTCTGCTAGCTCTCGCTTCGACAGACCAAAGGCCATTATTCTGCTCCAGTAGAAACAGATTGTTTCTTCGCTTGTTCATACGCCTGATGCCATTCCGGAAATTTTCTACGTATTGAGACAGGACGGAACGTATCTCGCTTTACACACGTATGCATCGATTCGCCCGTAACACAAATCTCGCCCTCTCCGTTTATGACTTCATAGCCGTAATTCACACGAAGTCCATCATAATGCTCGACCCAGGTTCTTACATTTACTTCATCCCCATACCTGACAGGTCGTTTGTAGCTTGCTTTAATATCTACAACGGGAGAAAGAATCCCCTCTTTTTCCATATCAGCATAACGAAATCCTAAATCATTGATTAGCGACGTTCGTCCGAGTTCAAACCAGATGAGATAGTTGGCATGATATACGACTCCCATTTGATCTGTTTCTGCATATCGAACATCAATAGACGTAGTTGCTATGTACATAATCTTTCCTCTCCTAACTTCAACGTGGTGTCTATGTTATTTTACCATAATCCACCCATGAAGCATGAATGAGAAGAACTGAGTGACTTATTGTCACTCAGTTCTTTAAATCGCTATTACTTTGTTTCGTCTTTCACTTCATTTTCCAGCGCCTGAATACTCTCTTTTCGGTGCTGGTTTTTATCTTGAATAGCTTTTTTCTGCAAATCGCTATCCGTAAATTCTAACGAAGCTTCAGAATCATGAATATTCTCTTTCGTATCCTGAATTATTTTAGATAACTTCTCTGCATTATCGCTGCGATCATCTCGTTTAGATACCATTATAAGCCCTCCCGAAATAAGTAGGTACGAGCTTATTATGACTAATCATCTTAATAGGTATTCATTTTAATTAAGATTGAAGGCTTTTGGGAAGCGCCCCTTCTAGCTTGCCTTCATAGTACAACATATCCTTGCGCACTTCTGCACTACATCCGTTGGAAAGCAAAATGTTCTCAGCCGCAGTAAATACCTGTTTCAACATTCTGATCCCCATTCGATAGTCTACGACAACATTGCTCTGAATTCGGTCCTCATAGGAAGACAGCTCGACGAGAAGCCGATACGTACACTCTAATAATCGTATCGGAACATCGTTTGGTGAATGATTGCCTCCCTCATCTAAAAACGATTGAAATTCACGGTCGTCTTCATCACACATCAGAAAGAAAGTACCTGGTACGTCATGTAATTCGTGGTCAATATCAGAAATCGTAAGACTCATAACAGCAAGCCTGGCAGCGAAACCACCTATAATGGATGCAGTCCCACACCCATAAGGTGGTCCAGATTCCTCAAGCATGCGGTATATATCACTGCCTAACCTATCTTTTTTATCCACTACTATCACCCCTCTTATATGCCCATACCCTTTCTTCCTTTACTAAAATCTTCTAAATGGCTTCTTCAAAAATAATCGGACTCATATAGTTGACGCTTTTTCTAGAGATCTCTATCAAATTCTGCCAGTACTCTTTCACACTTTCCTGATGATCTCCTTGATCAAAACTAATTTGGAGCCATGATAATTCCTCAAGAAGCCTTACAGAAGAACCAATCCAGATCTTTCTACCTTCTATTTGAATGACAAAAGGCTCATCAAATCGAAAAGGAAGATAAATTCCAGATTGATTTGGGTGAAGAATAAGATGCTGAAAAATCGTCCCTTTGAAAAGACGTGCGTAAATAAGAAGTACACGATCGTTTTTAGCAGCGGCTTTTTTTAATTTTTGAAGAGTTTGTGCTTCTCCTAACTCAAGGCTTGCAATTGTGCGATTCCAATTTAATTCTTCTCGATATGGCACAAGATAGCCCATTTGCTGCATTTTGATTTCAAGCTCTTTTACAAGAAGCTCTTTGTTTGGTTCTTCTTCAGACCCCATCACTGAAATGGGTTCAATCCTTGCTGTAATTGTCATAATGTTCCCCCCCGAAAACGTTTGTCTCCTAATCTTTCGTCATCTCTCCACACTTTTGGACAACTTTACAAGAAATGAAAAGAAGTTGTTAAAATTGAAATAAACCAGAAAGAGTTTTCCTTTCTGGTCGTCATCAGCCTATTTCCCTTTTGGAGGGGCGTAGTCAGGTTCAGCGTTGCCTTTAGTTTGCATTTGCTTTCCTTTGTTCCCTTCAGCTTCTGGATTGACAGAAGCGAGGTGATTTGGCTTAAAAGATTTTGGGAATTTCTTTGGGTTACTCATTTGTATCTCCTCCTTTAGGTAATAGGCTGTGCAACTAAAAGAGAAATATCTATACCCTTACAAATTTTTTGCGTGCTTTTGTTCAAATTTGTCTTCAATACGTTCAATCGCTTGTTTATCATTCATTAATTCAAGCTTATTTTGCATAACAAGTTCTTTGAAAGAAACTTTTTTAGATTTCCTCATGTTAGTCTCCTTTCCTCTTCAACAGTATTTAAAACCATTATTCCCGATTGATCAAAACTTATTACAAAAATCCGATTTTTTGTTTATTTTATTGGGTTCTGCCCATGAACATTGCTATTCTTGGAACATTTAAGCTATGTCGTCATCTTTCTAGCTATGTTGTCAACAAATTAAAGCACAATAAAAAAGGATGGCAAGAGCCATCCTTTTCTAAATTAATTTGCAATTTTGTCGCGAAGAACCATTTGAAGAATACCGCCGTGGCGATAGTAGTCGATTTCAACTTCACTATCGAAACGAGCAAGTACTTTAAATGTTTGCGTTTCGCCTTCTGGAGATGTTGCCGTTACGTTAATTTCATCACGTGGTTTCACGTTTTCTGTGATTTCAACAGCATACGTTTCTTTACCAGTAAGGTTATACGTATCTGCAGTCTCACCATCTCTAAATTGAAGTGGAAGCACACCCATCAACACAAGGTTACTACGGTGAATTCTCTCGTAGCTTTCTGCAATAACCGTTTTAATTCCAAGAAGGTTTGTTCCTTTGGCAGCCCAGTCACGTGAGCTTCCCATGCCGTAGTCTTTACCAGCAAGAACAACTAGACCTGTTCCTTCTTCTTTGTATTTCATTGCTGCATCATAAATCGGCATAACTTCATCAGTGTTCCAGAATGTAGTCCAGCCGCCTTCAGTGCCTGGAGCTACTTCGTTACGAATACGAATGTTACCAAACGTACCGCGCATCATAACTTCGTGGTTACCACGACGTGATCCGTAAGAGTTAAAGTCAATTGGACGAACGCCGTTATTTTGTAGATATTGCCCTGCAGGCATATCTTTCGCAATCGCACCAGCTGGTGAAATGTGGTCCGTAGTAACGGAATCGCCAAACTTCGCGATCGCTCTAAGGTCTTTAAGTTCGTGAATGTCTTCAGGATCTTTAGAAAGATTCTCGAAGAATGGAGGATTCTGAATATAAGTAGACTCATCGTCCCAGTTATAAAGATCTCCTTCACTTGTGCTTAGTTCGTTCCAGCGTTTGTTTTCGTCGAATACTGTTTTGTACTGACGCTTAAACATTTCTGGTGTTACTGTTTCAGCAACGGCTTGCTTGATTTCTTCTGCTGAAGGCCATAGATCTTTCAAGAATATATCGTTGCCGTCTTTGTCTTTACCGAATGAATCAGAATGAAGATCGAAATCTACAGTACCAGCAAGTGCATAAGCAACTACAAGCGGTGGTGAAGCAAGATAGTTTGCTTTTACTAGTGGATGGATACGTCCTTCAAAGTTACGGTTACCTGAAAGTACAGAAGTCACCGTAAGATCGCTCTTCGCAATCGCATCTTCAATCTCTTCTTTAAGTGGACCAGAGTTACCGATACAAGTTGTACAGCCATAACCAACCAGGTGGAAACCAAGGTCTCTAAGGTAAGGCATAAGTCCAGACTTATCAAGGTAGTCTGTTACAACTTTTGATCCTGGAGCAAGGCTTGTTTTCACGTATTCAGGAACTTGTAGTCCTTTTTCAACAGCTTTCTTCGCAAGAAGAGCCGCACCAAGCATAACGGAAGGGTTGGAAGTATTTGTACAGCTTGTAATTGCTGCGATCGCAACTGCACCTGTTTTCATCGTTACTTCTTTTCCATCGTTAAATTTAACAACAGCTTCCTTATCGAATTCTTTCTTATCCATACCTAGACCCTGGTTACCTTGAGGGGCAACGACTGCTTTATTGAATTCTTTCTTCATATCGGAAAGAAGAATTAAATCTTGTGGACGCTTAGGACCAGCAAGACTTGGCTCTACAGTTCCAAGATCAAGTTCAACAACGCTTGAGAATTCAGGATCTTCTGATTCCGGCGTGTAGAACAATCCGTTAACAATTGAGTATTCACGCACAAGGTTAATATGCTCTTCAGAGCGACCAGTTAGGCGCATGTATTCAAGCGCTTCTTCATCAACTGGGAAAAAGCTACATGTAGAACCTTGTTCTGGTGCCATATTGGAAATTGTTGCACGGTCAGCAAGCGGCATGCCTGATAGCCCTGGTCCGAAGAACTCAACAAATTTCCCAACAACTTTTTTCTCACGAAGAAGCTGAGTCACTTTAAGCGCAAGATCCGTAGCTGTTGTTCCGCTTGGAAGTTCTCCAGTAAGCTTCACACCGATTACTTCAGGAACCGGGAAGTAAGAAGGCTGACCAAGCATTCCAGCTTCAGCTTCAATACCGCCTACACCCCATCCAAGTACGCCAAGACCGTTGATCATGGTTGTATGTGAGTCAGTTCCGAATAATGTATCTGGATAGGCAACATTCTCGCCATCAACTGTATTTTCTTGAACAACGTTCGCAACGTACTCCAAGTTTACCTGGTGAACGATACCAGTTGCCGGTGGAACGGCGCGATAGTTATCAAATGCATCTTGAGCCCATTTAAGGAACTTATAACGCTCAAGGTTACGTTCAAATTCTTTATTCATATTAAATTCAAGCGCATCCTCAGATGCGTATTTATCAACCTGTACCGAGTGGTCAATAACAAGATCCACTGGGATTTCAGGGTTGATTTTGTCAGGGTCGCCACCGATATCAGCCATTGCTTTACGAAGTGACGCAAGGTCAACAACAGCAGGTACACCTGTAAAATCTTGAAGAATGACACGTGAAGGTTTAAATGGTACGTCAATATCTTTGTTCTGCTCGCTAGTTCCCCATTTAGCGAGGTTTTCGATGTGCTCTTCTTTGATCACTTTACCGTCATATTGACGTAAAACAGACTCAAGTAAAATTTTGATCGTGTAAGGGAGCTTGCTTACCTTAGCGATGCCTGCTTCTTCTAACGCCTGAAGACGATAGAAAGAGTATGATTTACCATTGGCATCGAATGTTGCTTTGGAATTATAAAGTTCATGATTTGCCATATGTAGTTCCCTCCTCCAAATTGCATAACAAAGCGGATGTCGAAAAAACGTTTTCAACTACCCTTTATCCAGTTTAGTAAATTTCTAAACATAAGTAAATAACAAGATTGTTATTGCTATTGATAAGTCTAGCTTATCACCACATATTTTCTCCCTTATAGGAAAAGTTAGATGAAGGGAGGTGATGAATATGGGTAAGCGAAAAGCAAACGGCGTGCGTCCAGGAATGAATGATGCTGATGCTCAAGGAAACGGCGCAGGCTATGACAATGAATATGCAAACGAGCATATGACACAAGAGCAGCGTCAATATAATAAAAAGACAAAGAAACGCCAATAGGCTTGAAACCCGTCATCAGGTGATGACGGGTTTTCATTTTTATTCTTGATTCATTTCTGCTTCAATCGATTGCAAATCCTGCTAAAATTGTAGTAATTGAGCTCGCTGATGTTCTGTTGCGCTCATTAATGCACTCTCAATCTGCTCTTTCGCTTCACCAACTTCTTGTTGCAAATGCTTTAGGTCTTTACCGTATCCACTACTACTCACCACAATTTCTTTCTTGGCATCAACAGCTTGTTCGTAACCTTGCTGCGCTGCCTGGAAACTCTGTTGTTTGTCTTTATTGTAAGGCATTCAACCAACCTCCTTTTCTTAAGCTTTCATCATAGTGTAACCAGGACGAAGCGTCCTATTCGACAGGAATAAGCACTGTCATTCTGACCATACTAAAGCGTAAGGAGGGATTCATATGACTGAGAGCAATACGTTCAAAGACATTCGAAAAAACGCTCCTAAAGGGCATACTGGCCAACCAGAGCCAATGAAAGGCTCCCATAAAGTAAAAAACAGAAACCACACGAGGCAAAAGAATGGTGAAGGGTTTTAAACTTCAATTAGAAAAGACGGCCGAAGTGGCCGTCTTTTATTTTGGTATTTGAATCAAGCTATGCAAAATGTCGTCTTCTTCCTCGATTGTTACCGTCCTTAGGTCAATCAGTATTTTTCCATCTTGAATTCTTGTAATGATTGGTGTGTTACTAAGACGAAGAAATTCTTCTAGTTCATTTACGCTGTATTGATCGGTTTGGAGGGCGATGACATAAGTAGGTAGCTCGACTGAAGGCATTGTACCTCCCCCAACTTGTGAAGTTCCCTCCACTACCTCAATACTATAATGAGACGCTTTTCTTTCAAGTCTTTGCTGAAAGAGTTCTGAGCGCTCTCGAATCTCTTCCGCACTTTTTGTAATGTCTCTTATAGCTGGTATGTTAGCAGCCTCTTCATACATGTGTTGCTGTAACGTTGCCTCAAGGGCAGCAAGCGTGAACTTATCGACGCGCAATACTCGAGCGAGCTGATGCTTCTTCAACCGATTGATCAGATCTTTTCTCCCAGCAATCATTCCTACCTGTGGTCCACCCAAAAGTTTATCCCCGCTAAAGGAAACGAGATCAGCACCCGAAGCAAGCGTTTCTTGCACCGTAGGCTCTTCGCCAATCCCATAGTCTCGATAATCAAAAAGCGCCCCACTCCCTAAATCCTCATAAAAAACAACCTGGTTTTTCGTCGCTATGGAGGCTAACTCTTCTCGTTCTACTTCAGCTGTAAACCCGACGATTGAAAAATTGCTACGATGCACTTTCATCAGCATAGCCGTTTCTTCGTTGATTGCTGCTTCATAATCAAACGGATGTGTTTTATTTGTCGTCCCTACTTCTTTAAGCTTAGCACCACTTTCCTCCATAATTGATGAAACGCGAAAAGATCCGCCAATTTCAACAAGCTCTCCTCGAGAAACGACCACTTCCCTTTCTTTCGCAAGGGCACTTAATATAAGAAAGACTGCAGCTGCATTGTTATTCACAACCATAGCGGCCTCTGCACCTGTTGCTTTACAAATAGCATCTTCGACGATTGTATGGCGGGATCCGCGCTTTCCTTGCTGCAGATTATATTCAAGCGTCGAATAACTTTTAGATACTTGCACCAAATGATCAATAGCCACGTCACTTAAACGCGCTCTGCCAAGATTTGTATGCAGAACGACTCCAGTGGCGTTGATCACTGGCTTTAAGTTAAACTCTTTGGAAGATCCAATTTTCGCCCTCACGCTCTGCATGATTTCATATTGAAAGGCTTCTCTCCCCTCCGAGCCTCCCGTATATGTATCTCTCAACAAAGAGTCCCGCAAGTCATTGACTTCTTGTTGAATCAGTTGTTTTAGCACATTGTGAGGTAACTCGCTTCCAACGCTTTCATTAAGTAATGCTTCTTGAATTTGATGAATCGGCGGAAGTTCTCTCAGTAATTTCAAAGCTCTCATCTCCTATAGCGACACGAAAGGCACCCCGGAGGTGCCCATCTAGAACGTTGTATTTTCCATATCTATAATAAATGCTTCGATATCAGGATAGTGACCAGTTTCTTTTTTCGAATGCATTCGCTTGTCATTCACCGTAATTTCAAACACGCCTCCTGAACCAGGGATTAGCTCAAGTGAACCAATTTCGTGTCTGAAATGATTAAATAATTGTTCCGCGAAACTCGCGACTTTAGGTGCATAGTTTCACTGCATACAGAATTCGATTGTAACATTGTATTTCATAAAAAAAGCCTCCTCTTACTTAATTTTAAGTTGTTCATACTATATCATTTCAAAAAAGCGATGAAAAGATTTATACTCTTGGGAGGAGGTGGTCATATGTCGAACCAAGAAAAAATCCGTTTAACGTCTCTTTCGACAAAAGGTGGTTGAGGATGCAAAATCGGTCCTGAGGACCTGACGCAAGTTTTGCGTCAATTACCTAACAAGAAAAAAGATCCAAATTTACTTGTCGGTGTGGAAACTTCTGACGATGCAGGCGTATACCGCCTAACTGATGAACTCGCCATGATTCAAACGGTAGACTTCTTTACACCTATCGTTGATGATCCATATATGTTTGGACAAATTGCCGCAGCCAATTCACTAAGTGATGTGTACGCAATGGGCGGTGTACCTAAGACCGTTCTTAACATTGTAGGATTCCCTATTAAAAATTTAGATCCTTCTATACTTGCAGAAATCTTAAAAGGTGCTGCAGATAAAGTAGATGAAGCCGGCGCCGTCACTGCTGGGGGACATTCCATTGATGATCAAGAGCCGAAATTTGGATTATCCGTAACCGGACTTGTACATCCTGATGAAATTCTAATGAATGTCGGCGCTAAGCCTGGCGACGCTATTGTGCTAACAAAGCCAATTGGTGTGGGAATTCAAACGACTGCGATCAAGCCCGAAAAGCTTACTGCCGAACAGCTTCAGCGTGTATCTGAAACGATGGCTGAGCTAAACAAAACAGCAGCAGAACAGCTATCGGGATTAACTCCAAATGCTGTTACGGATGTGACTGGATTTGGTTTACTTGGACACGCTTATGAAATGGCAACTGGTAGCAACGTTAGTATTCAGATTGATTACAACACCGTACCGATATTACCTGGTACGGTCGAGTTAGCGGAGCAAGGCTATATTCCGGGTGGATCAAAAGCAAATCACCGCTGGATAGCTGAAACTGTCAAATACGAAAACCTAACAGAGCTTGAGCAATTCATTTTATGTGATGCGGTAACTTCTGGCGGCCTATTAATTAGCCTGCCTGAGCAAGAAGCAAACGAATATGTATCACGTATGAATGGTAAAGGGAAATCAGCTCACATTGTCGGTCATGTAAATGAAAAAGACTCATTTGCGATCACCGCAAGCAAATAAAAAAAAGGAAGTTGGGGAGTCCCCAACTTCCTTTTTTATATTTCATACAGCATATCTTCTAACTCCTCAGTGAGCGCTTCAGGTTGATCATCGAAAACAACGCGACCTTCTTTTAAAGCTACAATTCTAGTCGCGTACCTCTTTGCTAACTTCACATCATGTACATTAATAATCGTTAGCAAGTTGTGTTCTTGATGCAACCGTTGAATAAGCTGAAAAATCCGATTGGCGGTACCAGGATCAAGACTTGCTACAGGCTCATCTCCTAGAAAAACATCGGGAGTTTGAACAAGAGCTCGCGCAATCCCAACTCGCTGCCTCTGCCCCCCACTCAGTAAATCCACGCGCTTATTTAGATGAGGAAGTAATTCAACCTGATCAATAACGTCCACTGCTAACTTCTTTTCTTCCTCATTAAACAATCCTGCCAGGTTACGAAAAGTTGAACGAGAACCAAATAATCCTGTATATACGTTTTGCAGAACCGTTAAACGCGGAATGAGCTGATGATGCTGAAAGATCATTCCCATAGTCTTTCTTTTACTTCTAAGTCCCTCTCGATCCAGTTGACGGAACGTACTACCGTTATATCGAATATCACCTTCAGTTAAAGCCTGGAGGCCATTCAATGTCCTTATGAGTGTCGACTTACCAGCGCCAGTTTTTCCAAGAATACAGACAAACTCTCCTTTATGAAAAGTGAGCGTAACGTCGTCTAGTGCAGAAGTATCGGCATTTCGATAACGCACTGAACCATTTTCTATCGTTAATAACGCTTCTTCACATAACATACTGTCTCACCCTGCTTCCGAGAAAATCGACGACGATGACAATCACCATAATCAACATGACATCAACCGCAACTGTTGAGTATTGAAATGTTTTAAAATGAACAAACAGCTGTTGTCCAATTCCCCCGCCACCGACGAGTCCAAGCATGAGCGACGTTCGGATAGCGACTTCGAAACGGTAGAAATAATGGGATAAAACGTTTGGCCAGATTTGAGGAAAAACAGAAAAAAGAGCACCAGTGAGTGGACGAGCTCCTACCGCTTTCATCGCTTCCTGAGGGCCTTTATCAGCCGCTTCAATTAACTCTGCAATTAATTTAGAAAGCACGCTTGCATTATGAACAATAATGGCAATCGTTGCAGCAAACGGGCCAGGCCCTACAACTGTAAGGAACATCAAGCCTAGTACAATTTCTGGAATAGATCGTACAAAACTTAACACAATGCGAACTGCTCCGTAGAAGGGCCCAGCCGTGTTTTTTGCTGCCAACAAGCTAACAGGTAGTGCAATAAGTAAACCAGCAAAGCTTCCTAGAAACGCCATACCTAGCGTCACTAAACTTGCTTTTAGCATTGTCGGAAGCACTGAAGTATTTAGCGGAAACCAATTGGAAAGAAAGTCCAACATGTTGCTAAATTGACTGAATTTCCTTACGTCGAATTCCGTAACCCCAATGCTCCACACAATTAATAGAATAACCCCAAGGAAGAGGATAAGGTGCTTCCATTTAAACCAGGCCATTTTACTCGTCTAATAACCCTTGTTTGTCAGCAGCACTTCTAATACTCTCATAATCGTCATTACTAGCCTTCGTAAATCCGGACGCACCAAATGCATTCAAAATCTTTTCATCTTCAATCGATAAAAATGCGTTCTGAAGCTTATCAATCGTCTCATCATCCGTACCTTTTGAAACAGCCCACGGATATTGGAATAGCTTTTCTGACTCCCAAATGACTTTTAATTGATCTCCATCAATTTTTCCTGACTCAAGAAGCTGATTGTAAATAGCACTATCAATCGCACCAGCGTCAACCTGTTTATTTTGAACAGATAAAGCCGTTGCATCATGTGATCCGGTGTACGCTACAGAAGCAAATTTGTTCTTGTCTTGATCCTCAAAAACTCCTCTGTCTTGAAGCTCGATTGATGGAATGAGGGATCCTGAAGTAGAATTCGGATCACCAAATGCAAAGCTTCTTGCTTCACTATCTTCAAGGTAGTCTTCTAACGTATCCCACTCGTTCTCAGCATTTGTGATGATATAAGAATGATAGAACGGCTCACCGTCAATTAGCTGTGTAACAATCGCTTTTGCACCACTCTTCTCATGAGCAATCACGTAAGTAAGCGGGCCAAAATAGGCCATATCGATTTGATCATAATTCATCGCTTCTACAACACCGTTATAATCTGGAAACGTTGTGATTTCTACTTCTTGATCTAACTTCTCGGAAAGTTCACCTTGAAGTTTCGTCATCGCTTCTTCAATCTCACCTTCTGTTTGAACAGGAATAACCCCAATTGTAAAGGCCTTATCTTCTGACTCACTGTTTTTCTCTTCTGAAGCATTTTCGCTATTATTTGAGCTACATGCGGCAAGTATTCCTAGCATAAGCACCAGTGTAAACATCATAAATCTTTTCATTTTTTTCCACTCCTAAGCATCGATCTATTTCTCTAATCTCCAATATCTTTCCTGATCTTTTCTTATTGTGTAGCTCTCTTCATCAAGTCGCTCAAGAATCGGCACCAGATATTTACGGCTAACATTCAGAATGTCTTTAGCTTGTTGAAGAGTGAAGGATTTATCAGTGCCTTCCTTTAAATCTCGCACAACGCGACTCCAATTTTCTTTGTGAACATATAAGTCATCTGTTAATTTTACCGCGATTTCCTCTTCTAATAAGAATTTCTTCAATTCAGCTTGATGGGAATCTGGGATTTGTTGATCCTCGATCAAGCGATCGATCGGTGAAACATTCACACCCTGTTCAAGTAACTTCTTGAACACTTGGGTCATACGTGTTTTCCAGGCATCAGGCATCGTGGGTTCAAAACCAGTCATTGATAAGAATGGCCCTGTTTGCAACATATCTTCTTTCAGCTCTGCTTGAAGGACAACTTCAATTACTTTTTTAGGATAAGTTTTTTCAAATCTTGAACGACCTCCGCCTTGCGTGGTCCTTTTCGCATCGGAAAGTGATCATGATAGCCCTGTACAAAGTTGTGAATGGCTTCAACGATCCGAGTTAAAACGTCTTTAGATGTAACGCCATTGTCGATACTTACAATTTCCGGATCATCAATAAGCTGTTGAAAGGATTTTTCATTTAAACCAATTTGCTGCATCACCTGTTCTTTTGATAATAGGTGCTCTTGTTCAAGAATCTGAACAAGTTGTTCGACTGGCGTTCCTTTCACCATCTGCTCAAATTTCGCAATTGTCTCTGAGCCAAATTTGTATTTTTCTCCCGCAACATTTAAGATGCTTCCTCCACCAATCGTCTCAACCGGGGAAGGGCGTCTAAGGATGACGCGGTCTCCTTTCTTTGCTGTAACGGGATCATGTAAACGAAGCTGACAAAATAGATCTTCTCGGTCTCCAGGCTCAAGAGTGTTGCGATCAAAAAACACAATCGTCCCACGTACTTCAGCAGTACCAATATGAACCGTTACTTCTGATCGCTGTTTCAAGTCATACGACATCGTGAGCGCTTTGGTGAATGAAAGGTCGATGGTAGTTGAAACAGCATAGTGATTAGAATTAACAATCACCTGTCCTCTCGTCATTTCTTGCTTATTAGGTCCTGCTAGATTAACTGCTACCCTCTGGCCAGCAAAAGCCCTTTCCACTTTCTGACTGTGTGTCTGGACTTGTCTTACTCTAGCAGCTACACGGTCTGGCAACAGTGTAACGAGTTCTCCTTCTTGAATTTCCCCATCAAAGATCGTGCCTCTCGCAATGGTTCCGTGACCTTGTAGCGTGAAAATCTGATCAATCGGTAACCTTAGCGCTCCTCCTTTATTTCTCGAAGGAACATCTTTTAAAAAGGCACGAATACTCTCTTTCAACTCCTCAATACCTCGCCCACTCTTGCCATCGACGAAATGAAGCGGTGATCCTTCAAATCCAGTGCCCTTTATGTATTCAAGGATATCCTCCTTAACAAGATGAAGCATCTCATCGTCAACCATGTCTGCTTTAGTAATCGCAATAATCGATCGTTCAATCCCAAGCAACGATAAAATTTCCAAATGCTCTCTCGTCTGAGGCATAACCCCTTCATCCGCCGCTACGACTGGAACAACAAGGTCTATTCCTGCAACACCCGCGATCATTTGACGAATGAACCGTTCATGGCCCGGAACATCAATAATTGATACTTTCATGTCATCAGATAAATGAAAAGGAGCAAAACCTGGTTCAATTGAAATGTTTCGTTCTTTTTCCTCCTTCAAACGATCTGTATCGATTCCTGTTAACGCTCCAGTCAACGTTGTTTTTCCATGGTCAATGTGTCCAGCTAGACCAATTGTATAATAGTTCACTTTCACACCCGCCAATCAACTGTCATCATTTATTAACCTTAATAAATGTCGTAACAGGATGCAAATTTAAACCATTGCTTTCTTAAAATCACCGTTTCATTTTCCATTCACTTATGTATATATATTCACCTATGTATAGCTAAAAAGTTATGCACAGCTATCCACAGACAAAACTGTTACACCGGCTTTTCACCACTGTACCACCCAAACATCTGTTATAGTTCGTTATAGAAAACTGTTTCATTTGAACAATTTGTCGAAATCACGAATAACGGGAAAAGATACGCTTTTTGTCGATTCATCTGATTTTTCCACATTAATCTATACTTTCAAAATTGTTTAGACCTTTTTCGACAAATGTCTTTGATGAAAATCTGCACAAACACATTTAAGTAAAACTTTACTTGGTGTTTTACTTAAAGTTTTCTTAGAATAATCTTATTGAGCACATGTGTTGAATTAATCATTTTTTTCCGTTACTATATTAGCGTAATACTTTTTATATGGGGCTGGTTGTACGTCTGGTGAGTGCCACGGTCTTCAAAACCGCCTGGGAGGCGCGTGCCGTCTTCGGTGGGTCCGATTCCCACACAGTCCCGCCATTCTTTAAACTTTGATCATTTGCAAGATAATGGCCGTTCCTTCAATCGGCGCATCTTCGGTCAAAAGTATTAAGATCCCCTCATCTACTTTATAATTCATTTCAGGTTGCAGTACTGCATTTATAAATAGATTCATGAAGGAAACGTCCTTACACGATAAAATTTGATGATTACCATATCCTTTTACGGCGTCTTTGTCTGTAAAGGTTTTTTGATATCCATTTGCAATAGCAAAGTATTCGTAAACTCGCACTTTCGCCGGAAGCTTCGCTCTGAATGGTTTCGAATTTATAATAGGTAGCATAATTTTAGGATTGTTATAGCGATCGGTTCTCCTCTTATTCATTACTAGCCCCCCTCCTCTCTTTACACAACGCACAATTTTTTACTAACGAATTAAAACTAATGTTTGTCCCCTTACATAATATTGTTAAGAGCATATTATAAAACGACAGGAGGTGAACGAATGGCCTTACAAATCATGAAAATTGTAGCTAACGTGACGACTACTGTTGCGACCACTCCTGATACCCAACGTTTTTTCTATAACACAACTAGCTTAATTATCGGCGCAACCACTCTAACAATTGATGCGGTAGATTTCTTTGATGATACAGGAGCCGCGGTAACAACTTTACCTACACTAAATACAGACAATAGCTACTTTAACGTATATGTAAATGGTGTCTTACAAATGCAGGACCTCTCAACTTATACACCAGGAGCTACAGGTGTCGGAGAGTTAGCATTTAACGTTCCTGCCGCTACGTCCCTATTATTAAACACCCCTATCGTCGTCGAAGTAGTCAACTTCACACCTTCATCATCGTCTACGATAGAAACGTAACTCCCCTACCCTCTTGATTAAAAAGCGCTTTCGGCGTATAATGTGACCGTATTCATACAGTTTATATTATGATGCCATGAGGTGAGTGCGTTGGCAGGATGGTTTCAATGGTTTATCGTTGGATGGACAGTGATCTTAATTTCACTAATTGCAATTGGTGGATTCTTTATGTTTCGGAAGTTTCTCAAGCGCCTTCCAAAAGAAGATGGCAAGTCAACTCTTGACTGGCAAGAGCACTACATTGAACAAACGAAGCATATGTGGAGCAGTGATCAAAAAAAGTTATTAGACGAACTAGTCGCACCTGTGCCTGAATTGTTTCGAGATATTGCTAAGTATAAGATTGCAGGAACAATTGGCGAGCTTGCGTTAAAAGAAAAAGCGAAAGATATGTCTCAAGACTTAATAATTCGAGGGTATATTATCGCTACTCCAAAACGAGATCACAAATGGCTCGTGAAAAAATTAAATGAAAAGCGAATTGATATGAGCCCCTATCATCATTTGCTTCAATAAAAAAACTCGTTTAGCAGATGCTAAACGAGTTTTTTTAAAGTAATGTTTGATGAAGTCGACCACTGTGTCCTCGGCTTCGTTCCGTTTTCTTAAATTGATAATACATCGAAATTCTCCATGGAACGATCATACCAAATGCTAATACGAAGAAAAGCGAGCTTGTTTGAAGCACAGGGATTGACTCGCCAATGATTAGTTTAAAAACGATTCTTACTAGAAGTAAGCCGATCAAAATAAACGCAAAAGCTTTTGAACGTGTTAAATAAATTTGATCATCTTTAATTTCAAACTTAGACGTCCGAATCAATAACAACGAAAAAGCCGCTCCAACTGATAGCGCTTCAATCGCTTCGTACCATGGAACCCTTGCATCCGGAACAACGAACATCAAAAAACCAGTTGCCATAAAAAAGGGCGGAAGTATTATTTTCCTTATTGTTGCAGGTTTCTTTGAAGCTTTCAACCTGATTACTACCATCGCAAGAGCCATCATAGCTCCAACAACTGTACTTAAAATCAGCATATACTCATCCCTCACCTATACCGTACTACCCATCATTTCCATTGTATGTGGAAGAGACAAAAAATACAAGCGCATGAAAAAAAGAACGGTGCACAACCGTTCTTTTCACATTAACCATTTACTTTTGAAAGTTCTTCTTCGCCTTCATCTGCCGCAATGCTTAGGATAATCGTCATCGTAACACCGACAACCGTAAAATAAACGCCTAGGTCAAATAACATTGCTGTCGCGAGGTGAGAATGACCGAGAATCGGAAGCTCAAAGTACGCGTCTGTCTGACTCAAGAACGGCTGTCCAAAAAGAAAGGAACCGACGCCAGTGAGAACAGCAATCAGAAGACCGATCGGAATAAAGTTCTTAAAATCAATGCGGATGACCTTATTCATGGTTTTAAAGCCATAAGAGATATAAAGAAGCACCAGAGCACCCGCCGACATAAGTCCTCCGATGAAACCTCCACCAGGTGCATTATGACCAGCGAAGAATAAGTATATTGAAAATCCTAGAATAATAAAGACGATAATCGTAGTCGTCGTTTTAAGTATAAGGTCATTTGTCCCCTTCACACTTCTACACCCTTTCTTTATTAAAATCCTTGAAATCCACCAAACAGGTTATTTACAAGGAACGATGTAAACATTGTCATAAAGTTAAAGTAAAGCAAGATTCCCATTACAATCATTAAGTACCCGCCAGCCTTCATGATGAACCGGCTATTTTTCTTAATCCAGTGCATTCGACCGATAAAAAAGGACAGAATGAAAAATGGAACAGAAAAACCAAGCGTATAAGCTACCATGTACATGAAGCCAGCTCCAGGGTTTGAAACACCCAACGCAATAACCGCAGCTAAAATCGGCCCTGTACAAGGTGTCCAACCTGCCGCAAAACCCATCCCAATTAAAATCGATCCAACAAAGCCAGATGGGCGGTTTCGAATTTTTAACCTGCGATCTTTCATTAGAAAGTTCGGTGTCCAAAAACCTACTACTACAAGTCCAAATACCACAATCAAAATGGCTCCAACTTGACGAAGCAGCTCTTTGTACTGAATAAATAAATTTCCAACGAGCGATGTTGACATCCCTAATACGAGGAAAATAATTGAAAACCCTATTAAAAAGAAGATCGTATGAAGAATTGCCCTTTTCTGCATCATTCCTCGTTCTTCTTTCAAGTCGTCAACGGATACCCCAGTGATATAAGAAATAAACGCTGGATAAAGCGGTAGCACACACGGTGAGATGAACGATAAAAAGCCGGCTCCGAACGCTAAAAACAAGTTCAAATCTGCCATTAAATTACTCCCTGTCTAATGCATGATCTTATCATGTGCATGTCGTTACCATTTCAACCTCTATTGTAAACGATTTATCTTATTCAAACTATGAACATTCCATAACTATTTTTCTTCAGAGAAAAATTCTTCAAGCGTAACGCCCGCTTCATGAACATCAGAAGCCGCTTCCTTGCCCACATACCGAACGTGCCATGGCTCATACTGATAGCCAGTGATATCTTCTTTTCCTTTTAAGTAACGAACAACAAAGCCATATTCATGCGCATGCTCTGCTACCCACTTACCTTCTGGCGTATTGCCAAATTCTTCGGTAAGAGAGCTTCCTAGAGAAGGCGTGCTAATATCCATCGTTAATCCCGTCTGATGTTCACTCTGCCCCGCCTGAGCGCTAACCTGGTTCGCTACTTCTTCTCCACGCTGTTCAGCATTATAAGCAAAAATAGCTTCCTGTCGCTCATAGGAGCGGTAGCCAGAGACAGCTTTTAATTCAAATCCATCTTTCTTTGCACCGGCAAACATTTTTTCAAGCGCTGTAGCCGCTTCCTTGACCATCAACCTTTTAGGATCATCTTTTGGTGCGTATGAAGAAACATCCGGTTCCACAAGATTTTGGGGCACAAAGTCTGAAGGTAGATTTCGCTCTTTATTTGCCACAACATAAATACTGTCTGGATTCGTTACAGTTAAATTCTCTCCATTTTTCTCAACTGTTTCAGCCATCGTTGGATACGCTGCTGATTTATCCTTTTTGGCCTCATCGCTTTGATCGCTTTCTTCATCTTCTTTCTTGCTGCTATCATTTTGCTTGTTATTGTTTTGGTTTCCATCATTATTTTCAATACTATTCGAGGAGCCGTTATTCGTCTGTCCATCATTCTGTGACTGATTCTCTGTCTGGTTAGACGTTTGCTCGTCATCTCCCGCCTGGCATCCGGCTAAAAGCGCGAACGAAAGACCTGTTGCTACTACTAAATTTTTCATTGTCATGTGAACACTTCCTGATTTTTTATAGTCTAATCTATCATACCATCACACCAATTAGACCCGTCAACCAAAATTACTCCATACAAAAAGCACTCTGTTACCAGAGTGCTCAATAAGCTATTTATCGTTGTTTGTCATTTGACTATTCATAGCCTTCATCATCTGATTAATCTTCTTCTGAGAAGGTTTTTGCCCCATTTGCATCATCATTACACGAAGCATATTTTCATTAATAGGGGGATTCTTCTTTAAATAGTCCATCATATATTTGCGGGCAATAAAAAAGCCAAGTGCTACTCCAGCAATCAACGCTAGCACGCCCACAAGCGTGTACATCCACCACATTCTAGATTTCCTCCTTATTCTTTCTCTTCCAATAGTGTACTACAACCCTTAATGATTATACAATAACGTCTATTAAAATAGTAGGAGTTTATTCAAACTAGTTTCTGTTGTTTAATCGGGTTAAGCCACCCGTATCGACCGGATTGGAAGTCAATCGCAAAGAACGAAGGAGTTAATTTTCGTATCACTTCAAAAAAGACTGTTTCAGCCTCGTTTGATCCGCTAGCATATATATTTATCTTCTCGCTTCTTACAAATAAAGATGCATCACTTTTAGATTGTTTAATACACAATCGATGCCCTTCATTTTTATATTCATACGTGCGAAAGCCACCCAATTCATTGACCAAACTGGTATTTAGTTCTTCTTCTTCCACAGGCTCTGTAATAAAGGCTACCTGTTTTTCTAGAAGCTCTTTCTGATCAGCCTGTATGGCCCGCTTCCTTTCGAGGAAAAGTTGATACAACAGATGCTCCTTACCAGCATATTGTTCTGCAATGTGCTGCTTAACGAAGTACATTTCGTAATGCCTCATATAACTCCCCCCTGCCCAAGAATCCACTCATATAAAAGAAAGTATAAATGAGTTCTCATAAAATGATTGTCTATACATGGAGGCTAGCCTTCACTAGTTTTGTCGAAATCAAAAAGACCTGTACTATAACATATATGTTATAGTACAGGTCTTTAGAATGCTATGCCATACTCGGCAGGTCACAAAGAACACCGCCGGATCTCTCATCATAATCAAGCTTCATTCGATCAACAAACCATTGATCGTCCGGTCGAACGAAGTACGTAACTCCTCCAATTTCTTGCTTATAATCATCATATGAAGGCTTATCAGACATGACCCCAAGAGAAAAACCTCCGCTGTCTCCACTCCCTGCGTAGCGTACGAATAACCTCAGGCAATCACCGTTACCAAGTTCCATTTCATTTTTGTAAAACTCAGCTGCAGAATCAGTTACAACAAACATCATATCCGCCCTCTCCGTTTTGTATTAGTACATCTTGTTATAGTACAGTATAACGAATATTTGAAAAATTGCAACCATAAAAATAGCCTAATTTTGCTTTTCGCAAAATTAGGCTATTTTCTACTGAAGAAAGCGACGGTTTTTCTTGCTTTCCTTAAGCTTTTCAGGTGTTACATCTGTGCCTTCTTCATCCACAACTTTTATAGAATGAAGTTGGTTTTTGAAAGAAGAACGGAAATTTGCTAAATATTCCTTACGTAGCTTTTTCTGTTCTTTTTTCTCATCTTCTGTTAATGATGACTCTTTTGCTTTACGAGATAGCTCGTTAATTCTTTGGAGTTTATCTTCAAAAGGCATGTAAAATAGCTCCTTTACTGAAACTTGTATCTCACATGCTAACGCATGTTTTGAACATAGACAAGTTTAGTGCTTCTCGTTCTGCTCGTCAACATATTCCTGATAACGTCTATGTACCGTTGCTTTCGAAGCGTGATGTCCAAATCCTTTAAGCGTTGCAGCTATCTCATTAAACGTAAGACCACGGTTTCGTAGATTAACAATTTCTTCGATTGGAACTTCCACCCGCTCACGCCCACCTTGATTTTGATGGCTGAGGTTTCGCTGTGGTCGATAGCCTTCTTTAACCGCCTTGTCCATTCCACGTTTAATTTTCAGATTATGAAGCTTGCGCTGAAATTCTTCAACGATACTAACGATCTCAAGAACCATCGAATCAGATTCCGACAATTGAAGTTCTCCGTTTTGATTCACTGTATAAATCGTCCCTCCATATTTATGGACGGCATGTAGAAGAGCGATCTTTGCATTCCCTCCCCCAAGTCTTGTTTCATCTTGAATGAGCAATGCCTCAACATGCCCCTCTTTCAATAAGTCAAGCACCTCAAGTATGCCATCACGATCAATGTCATACCCGCTGTGCTTTTCTTCAATCAAGCGCTGTATAATAAAACCTGACTGTGATGCAAATCGTTGTAGTTCTTCTTTTTGCCTGGCAAGAGAAGACTCCTGTGCTTCTTTCTTTGTGCTTACCCGACAATAAATAACGGCGTTCATACTTTATTCTTTACCCCCAAGTGCGGTAGCGTTCGCTTCAACAGGGATGATGAGAGTATCTCCTGCTGTAATTCGGTTTGCATCAATGCTATTCACTTCTTCAACCCAACTGACGAACTTCCGATCAGACAACTCATGCGCAGTACGGTATTCTTCCGCAATTTCTAAAACAGTATCTCCCTGCTCCAATTGTACCGTTGTATAACGATCATACTCCTCAGCTGCAGCTGTTCGCAAAGATAGAAACACAATAATTAACACAGCTACAAAAGATATAATGACAAGAAAATCAACTCCAGACAAGCCCCCAGCTTGCTTTCTCATCCCAATCACCCCATATGCGAATATTTGTTCTGTTTTTAGTATATCAGAACCTCTGTTCGTGTCAACTGATTTCTTCGAACTTATGTTTGTATGCGAACAAAAATTCTGGTATACTACTAACAAATAGATAGATTGGAACGAGGTGCCAGATATTATGAAACTATCAAAGCGTCAGCAGGACATTCTGGACTTTATTAAAGTCGAAGTTAAGCAAAAGGGTTATCCACCCTCCGTAAGAGAAATTGGCGAAGCTGTTGGACTTGCTTCAAGCTCCACTGTCCATGGCCACCTGGCAAGACTCGAGAAAAAAGGGTATATCAGACGAGACCCAACAAAACCAAGAGCCATCGAAGTGCTTGGTCTTGATGAAACGATCGATATTCCTCGTCAACATACTGTAAACGTTCCCGTCATTGGTAAAGTAACTGCTGGTCAACCGATCACTGCCATTGAAAATGTAGAAGAATACTTCCCGCTTCCAGAACAGTTTGCACAGGATGAAGAACATACCTTTATTCTAGTGATTGAAGGGGATAGTATGATCGAAGCTGGTATTTATAACGGTGATATGGTTATTGTGAAGCAACAACCAACTGCAAATAACGGTGATATTGTTGTCGCGATGACAGATGAAGCTGAAGCAACTGTTAAACGATTCTTTAAAGAAAGCAACTACTTCCGACTTCAACCGGAAAACTCATCGATGGAACCGATCATTCTTGATTCCGTTTCTATTCTTGGTAAAGTAATTGGGGTCTTTCGCTCCATTCACTAGAAGCGCTGCGTGCGCTTCTTTTTTTATGTTATATAAGCTTTCTGGGCTATATCAATACGAGCTTCTTCTCTTCTTTTATTTATTAACCCCTCCGTCTGTGTAAATGATCGCAGTTTGAAGAGCATAGGGGTGTAGCTTTACATTACAACCAACCTCACCTACCTACTTTTAACTCTTAAAGGCTATACAAAACCGCCCTTCATTTAAATAAAGGGCGGTTTTGTATACTTCTAACATAATTCTTAAACGGTTACTTTTCAGCAGCCTCTGAAGCCGCTATAACTAATTCAACTGTTTGATCTACTGTCGCCTGACGGAACTTTTGGAACTCATCAGTGATATAAACGGAAGGATCTTCAGGATAGTACTCCTGAGCGGCTACGTGAAGGTGTCCACCCGGAATATCATAAGCTCCTATCCCAATTCGCACGCGATTGGATCGGTACTGACTTTCATTCGATAAGTAGCTTCCGCCTCCTCCTTTACGAGCTTTTGATCCTTCAGTCGGACCCCCTTCATGGCACTCATACGGTTTATCACGATATTCTGGTGCGAGCCATTCGCATACTTCATCGCCTCTTTCTACCGGCCATGGTCCAGTATTGGCTGCAATCATTTCCTTGTAAGGAAGCGTTGTTTCAATAAATTCCGGCAGTTTTTCAGGCATCGGCCAATTGCTCACTGTCGGAATAACTTCTGAGCGATCTTCAAGAGTGTTTCCAACCCCTGTGCGCCATCTCCCGGCAAACCCTTCGATGGTCATAGCTTTTGGACCACCTTGACTGATTGTCATCATGAGATCCACCTGCTCTTTACTATTAACCAGGTAAGGTCCAAAAGTATCTTCAACGATTCCTTCATCAAAATCATCCCATCGTACCGGAAAATTCGCTGCTTGAACAAAAGCTGGACCTTCTTCCGTCAAAACGACTTTCCCATCCATCTGAAGCGCTGCAGCGCCAGAAGGGTTTGATCTCCTAAATTCCTGTTCTAAACGGTATGGATCAAATCCGCTTACTAAAATACGCTTAACTTTCTTCCCTTTTGGAAAATCAATAGAAGTAATTCCCCTTGACGTGTACTCTAGTTTCTTCATCAGTTCTTCTTGCTTTTTCTCCGTTACTGTATATGAAGGTTCCCATTGCCTGAGGGCAGCAGTCATATGTAATCGAGTCCAATAAAGCGGGCGATCATCATAACGATCTAGTTCCCCTAAATCATTTCGTTCTCCCTGAGCTCGAGCAACAGCCGTCTCCCACAGCTTCTCACCATGCTTTTCGATCACTTTCTCTGCTTTTTTTACACTTTTCGCTTTGCACAAATCCTCCTTAAATTCATCCGCAAAAACTGTAAACTCCGCCTTATCCATAATTTGCTGTGGGATTGGGGCACCGTCTTCCATTCGCTGCTCCTCTGGTGTTAGCGCCGCATCAGTGTTAAAGCAATCACCTTTGGCACTTCCAGTTAACGGTAAAAAACCGATAGTTAATATCCCTACAATAAAAAGCGCAATTCCATATTTCCATTTCCTAGATTTCATATGTCTTTTTTCCTCCTCTTCTAGTTGAACTATCTTCTATTTTAGAGATATGAGGTTGTATTTTTCAAACTATTACAAGTATTCTGATCAAAAATGAATCATTCGAAGTGGATCATGTATGGATAACATACTTATGTTAAAGAAAACCGTGACGTTTTCTCTGCATCTTTCGACATATAGATAAGCTTACCTATCATTTAACGAACTGCATTTCTAGCCTTTTTCGATTTTTCCAGACTGAATTAATTTGTACTAAAAAGGAGCAAGCTCGCTGATGGAACTTGCCCTACGCCGTAATTTATTATTACTTAATTTATACACGTGTATTTTTTCACTTACCTGTAATTTCATAACAGAAGCCGCTATCCCGATGAGTCACATAATGATGCCAATATGGACAAAAATAAATAGAAGGGTTCCCGTTGACCATATATGAACCTCATTTAGTTTTAAACGTTAATCTCACATAGCGACTACCAAGCGGTTGGTCCAAATAGAAGCCTGTCCCGTCTATTTATTCACTTGCGCCAGAAAGTTGAACAGTCTGCCTTATCATGAATATTGAATTCGATCATTTTTTTAAGTAATGAAAATTCAACTGAACTACCCCACGGAATACGCATTAGTTGTTTAGTGTGATCATAGCCAGCAAGTTTCATTTCTTCAGAAAAATGAACAATTCCATTCTTTTCAGGGGCAACAGCCAAATGATGTTTTGCTACGCTAAAGGCAATAATAAATGTTCCGTGATCTGTAAACATTGGCTGATTCCAAGCAATTTTCGGCACCAGGTTTGGAAATTCATTTTGTACCCAGGTCAAAATTTGTTCCGTTCGCTCTCGGTGCTGCAGGTTCTCTATCTTTGCTAGATATTCTTCAAATACATCCATTTTTATTCCTCCTATAAAACAAGCAATTGTAGTGATGTACCATATCTCACTGAGATAGTGCCATTACAACTCACTATTCATCACTACTATATCACCAATCATTTGTAGTTTATCCTCTTCAAAGATAATTCCATCGCCGTCATTAGCTGCATAAACAGTTGTTCCTGTTCTCTTAGCGTACTCCCAAACTTTACTCTTATAATCTGAACTCCAGCGATTGTAGTGAGGTAAAAACTCGAAATCGACAAGACCCATAGTTTGGTGCACCGCCTCGCTAGTTTTTTCTGTATACATCTGAAATAGCTTTGTAGATCTACCGAGTTTAACCGCTCCTCCGCTCACCCCAACAAGAATTCCTCCGCGATTATAGAAATCTAAAAGAACATGATCCATATGCCGATGATTGAGAGCCTTACTAAATTCCAGCGGATTACCTGCTGAGAGATGGATTATATCTGAACTCAATAGTTCATCTATTTTCATAGGTTCAAATTCACTGTATAAATCGAAAAACATGATATTCTCGATTCCACAGTTTCGATAATAATTCACTTTAGCTTCAAAATAATGCTTTTCTTTATCCTCCGTTGAAGGTATGTAGCTAATCTTTTTGTTTCCATCACTAAACAGTAATTCATCTAATCTACGGTTGCCGGGTGTTTCATTTACTTGATCGCTATAAAAATACAACTTTCCCATTAATACACCTCATTCATACCCCTATACGCTATAGTCAATTTAAATTCTGTGCGTTTATTAACTCTCACGATATTCATTCCATTCTTTCGCGAGAAGACTATACAGGATGGTGTCATGAAAGTGATCGTACAAATATTCAGCGTCTTTTATGATTCCATCGGGTTTAAAACCAAGACGTCTCGGAATTCCCTGACTTTTTTTATTCTCTATCCCGCACTGTATTTCAATTCGGTTCAATTTGTATACTTCAAATGCCTGGACAATTAGTTCATTAACGGCAGCTGTCATAATCCCCTTACCCTGGAACTTATCTGATAGCCAATAGCCAATACTCGTTTTCTTGTTAGACCAATCGATGCCATGGAATCCTACCACGCCTGCTAATCTTTCATTGTACACAATACCTGCTTGAAATCCATCATGTGAAGAAAACTGTTTTAGCCACATTTCAATCACTGGCATATAATCCTCTTTTTCTTTCATATTGTCCACCCAGGGAAGCCACTCCCTTAAATAATCTCTTGAATGGTCAACCAATTCAAATAGCTCTTGCGCATCTTCCATTTGAAGTAACTTTAAGGAGACCTCTTCATTCACTTTTAAACTAAACATACGATACCCCCACCTTTTCCTTATTCATAAATATATAGAAAGCTAATTAATACCAATTATTTCAAAAAATTTAGAATAATGCCATCTTTTATTCATTCTGTTTCTCAAAAATATTTCTATCTAGCAATCAGTTTGTTTACAATCACCGATAGGGTAGTAAATCTCTATAATTTTAGCGAACGTAAAAAAGGATGCTGAGCATGAATACAGCACCCTTCCTTAACAGCAACACCCACCGTCATCCCCGCAACACCGCTGACAAGCTGTTGTAATCACTGAATTACTAGTTGCTACTTTACCGCAGCTATACGTAAGAGTTGCTTCATTAATAATAAAGCACTTACTACCAACACGTATCTTATAGGTAATTACACGGGAATCTCCCGCCGGAATTGGATCTAATGGGAAGCCCACCGCCGGGTCAAAACCTGGTTGGGTAATGCCGTCTATCTTCACCGTATCTGGAATAAACTCTGAACCATCAGAAAGAAGATCCTCAAAAAAAGCATTGTCAGCTTCTACCACGCCATCGTTTGTTATTGTAACGGTGTATGTTAAAACGTCTCCAGCGTAGGAGATTGTTTTACTCACTTCTTTATCCAATTCTAAATCTGCTTCCCCAAAGTCAATCTGGACGCCTAGCGCATTCGGCATATAAAGATCACCTGTGGAACTAAATCGAAATAACGCAGAGGCCTGGTTGTTAGGTAAATAGTTGGTCGCATCCACATTACTGATGTCCCATCCCTGTCTTCCAGCAAATATGTTTGTACCTGGAGTACCTGGTATATGATTGCGGTCTCCATAAGAACCACTAATATCAATGTTTCCTGAATCGTCCGTTATCTGTGAACCAAAGAAATTTAATGCTGGATTACGTGGCCCTGACAGATTCGTTAGCGTAAATGCATCTACCCCAAATTCTGCCTGGTCCCCAGTAATATTCGCGTCACCCTCTTGTGCACTCAAGAGCACTCTTGCTTCTACGTCACCACTAGGTGGAGTTAAAAAACCCGCTATCGGGACGTCAATCGGGTTACCGTTACTTACTTGTCCATCTGCACCAACATAAAGGTTCATATTACGGTTATTCAAAGCTGTATTTGCATAGACAACTGCAAGAGTCCACCCCGCATGGTTAACAAACCCTGGAGCATCGACAATCGCTGGCACACTTCCTGCACTATAAGTTCCTGCTCCCGCAGACTGTACTAGGGTGGTCACATCTGCTGAACGCATATAAAAACCGTTAAATTCATTTGCTGTGATAGGATCAGGTGTAATCGGGGTATCACCGATAATCGGAGTAGAAAATAAAATATCATCATCTATTAACCCCGAAAGGTCTTCTCCACCACCTAAATACAGTCCTCCCCAAATCAATTCAGCATAGAGCACTGTACTTCCGACAGGTAAGACGAGAACAGCTCGAGATTCATTCTCAGTATAGATTGTCGTTGTGCCTGCTGATCCGACGATTGTTGGTGGTGGAAAGGCATCGACAGTTGAACCACTATCAAGCGTAATAAATGCACCGATTGTACCATCTGTTCCTGCGGTGTTTGGTATATTACTAATTCCACTAAGCCCGAGTGTATTTCCTGTAAATGTTATGGCACCACAGTTATTTGTTGCAAATCGATTTATAAAAGCCATAATCAGTTATCCTTTCTAACAATGTAGTAAACTCGAAGCATGAGAAGCTGAATTCTTCAACTTCTTCAAGTTACCATTTGTTTAATATTTCTTATCTATTGTATGCATCGCGTTAGGACAGGGTGTGCATGCTCGTCTAGTTCGACAATTCATTGTAAATTACACTTCCCTACGTCGATGCCTAAATCCGTCACTACTACATTATGTTATTGCTAGCTATCAGAGGTATTTCACTTTTCTTTAATTTCGATAGACGATCCCCATTGTAAATATAGACGCAGTTTTCTTAGCATCAACTAATCCTACGTTAATATATGAAGATCATGAACATGATGAAACGGCGAATGAGACGGCTTACTCTTATGAAAAAAGCAAAAAACACCTTTGAACTCGTTCATACGAATTCAAACAAGAGGCTGTTTCTCTTAAACTTTTTATGCTGTAACGAGACAAACAACTACTTAATACAGTGAGTTATATGAAGATGACGAGGTAGATGCAATAGTATAAAAGGAAGTTCAAGCCCTGTTAAACAGATTGATTCAAATCGAACGCATTTCTACAACGTTGTAGTTGACAATGTCAGCGTATATAGATCGAAAAAATTACACAGGTATGGCTAGTTGGTTACGAATTCAGTCAGACGAAGAACGTACCCATTTGCTTAAGCTTAGCAGGAAAAGATGGTGTCGTAGAATTAGGTGCACTCCCTGAGCAATCGACTGATTTTGGAACTCCTCTCCAAACGTTCCAACAAGTTCTGGAGCACGAACAAAATGTCACTAATTCCTACCGTCAGGCCTATAACTATATTAAAAAAATCGATCCGCAAACAGCAGTTATTGTACAGGAATTCTTACGAGAACAAATTGATGAAGAAGCACAAGCGCTTACGATCGTAGAGAGGTTAAAGTTAGCAGATGATAATACATCCGCTCTTCTCTTAATTGATCAAGAGCTTGCTCAAAGGCAAGCTGGATAATAATAAAGGCCCGCTAATCACAATGATCAACGGGCTTCCCTTTTCCATATGTAATGAAGCAACGATACAAACTTGCCGTTCAATAAGACTTCATCTTGATTCGTATAGGTATATGTAAAACCATTTTTCGCAAGTACTTTCTGTGAGGCGACATTATCTTGAGTTGTTCTAGCTATAATGCATTGAATGACTTCGAGATGGTAGTGACCCCTAAAAGTTAGAGTTTTTATTATGCAGCTGATTGGCTGGTTTGAGTTCGGTATTGTATCGGACTTAAACCAGCCAGTTTTGCTTTTATGCGTTCATGGTTATAGTAGTCGACATATCCCTCGAGTTTTCTTTTCAATTCTTCATAAGAAACACGTTTTTCTCCATAATACATTTCCTGTTTGAGAATCCCGAAGAAATTCTCCATGGCCGCATTATCAGCACAGGTAGCTTTTCTGGACATACTTTGAAAGATTTGATTCTTCTTTAATGTCTCCACCCACTTGTTGTGTTGATAATGCCAGCCTTGATCTGAGTGGATGGTGGTCCGGTATTTGGCTTCCGTTCGAATGGTTTCCAACGCTTCCTTCAACGGGTTTAAAACAAGGTCGAGAGTGGGTCGGTTGGAAATCCCAAAAGAAACAATTTCTCCATTAAATAAGTCCATCATCGGGCTCAAATAAAGCTTTTCATTTCCTGTACATTTAAATTCAGTCACATCTGTGACGATTTTTTGGAGACGGATGGATGTATGGAACCTGCGTTTTAATCGATTTTGAGCCACTTTCCCCACCGTTCCTTTGTAGGATTTATACTGGGATTTGCGAGTGAATTTTTGACATTTCAATCCTAACTCACTCATCATCCGGTGCACTTTTTTATGGTTAATGACAAATCCCTGGTTTCGAAGCGCTAAGTAAATGCGGCGATAGCCGTACTTTCCCTCGTGCTCATGGAAGAGTTTCTTGATCTTTTCTTTCCACTCTTGATTCGGATCTTCGTTCTTTAATTGCTTTACCTGGTAATGGTAGGTGGCCTCAGGAATAGCCACTTTCCGCAAAGCATCCTTTAATTTGAATCCTTCTTTTTTGAGTTCGAATACCAGCGCTGCTTGTGCTTTTCGAGATAGGCATTCGGGTTCTCCTGAAAAGCTTTTAACTTTTTTAGATAAGAATTCTCTAATCGCAGAAGCTCATTTTCGCGTTCGAGTTGTTCTTCACGCGTTAACACTTTTTCTGATTTCGATGACTTATTTTTATGATTTTTTGACATAGAGGGCCGTCCTTTCGCTTTTTCTTGGAGGCCTTCGATTCCTTCCTTGCGCAATGTACTGGACCAACTCGCGATTAGCGAAGGATTGTTCATTTTGAAGGCAATCGCAGTCTCCTGATAAGAAGCGCCTGTCTGTTTCATAAAGTTTAATACATTTAACTTGAATTTGACAGGGAAGACTTGTTTTGAGTTTTTCCTTCTCAATCCCTCTTCTCCAAAGACTTGATAAGCGCGAACCCAGCCCTTGATCGGAGAAGGACTAGGCATTCCATGCTTCTTAGCTAATGAAGGGTATCCAAGAGATCCTTGGAGATACTCCATCACCACTTTTAATTTAAATTTCTCACTATACTTTGACATACCAAAACACCCCGGAAGTTAGTTTTTTAACTCTAACTTCCGGGGTGCACTACCGATTGGTTGTCTTTTCTAATAAAAGCTTGAGCGCTTTTGTCGCTATTCCATTGCCGGTATTTTCTTCACCAATTCTATAACCAAGCTCGACGCTATTATTGGAGGGATTGGAATCTACTAAATTAATTCTTCCTAAGATCGTGCCATTTTCATCTTTTTTTAAGATAAAAGGTCGATAAACCCAGAGATTGTTCTGTTACTAATTGTACGAGCTTGTCGTTAAACGTCTCAAATTTATAATAATCCTCACCACGAACTGGGACCATCTTATTGAAATAAATTCTGTTTGCGACTTCAAAGTGAAACAATGATTCCGCATCACTTTCTTGAAGTCTATGTATTTTAACTTCCATCATGTTCTCCCCCCGCTAAATCAATCATAGTAGAACTTTACCGATCATGAATCAATCCATGCAACGACCAAAATTCCTACAAGGACTGAGCCAGTTTAATGTTTTTGGCCTAATGAAGAGTGCGTGACGGTAGATATAAAAAAGTATCGAAAGCATCATCGCCGCTAACAACGCAATCCGAACAACCATCCCTTACACTCTTTCAGTCAAAACAAAAGATTAAGCCTTGTTTTCGGTTTTCAAGGAGTACTTAGTGAAATAAGCACCGAGTAAGAGAAAAACCATCATCGCAACCCAGTTAATCATTCCCATGAAATCAAACCAGTAAGCTAAAAGGTTCACGATCGCAATAAGAAAGAGAAACACTGGCGTTAAAGCACTCTTTATACCGGTCAAACCAGCCGCTTTTCTTTTACGATAAACGATAAATGTAGCTACAATTAAGGCTATAACCGTGATAATTGTTAAGAGAACAGGTGTCATTTGTCCCCTCCTCCTTTTCAACGTGGTGACGCTTTACGTAATTTTGGTGTGAGCAGTTTCAAAATAATAAATCCTTTTTATCCTTACCGTTGATTTTAACATATTATTCCACACTCAATTCCAACTACAAGTATAAAAGTTACGTATCTATTAAGTTTAAATCCCTTCTGTATTCATTAGTACAACTCTCCAGCCATCAGGATCTTCAATCGTTATCCCATTCTCTTTCCAATACACATTTTCAGGTTCTACTTCCCTATGCCCCATTTGATTAAGTCTTTTTACTACGCTCTTCAGCTCTTCTCCATTTGGAATATAGAAAACGATCAAGTTATCAGCAGTAGGCGCAGGGCAAGGGCTACCTTCTTCATGTGACGTGAACTCTAGCTGATAAGATAGATGAGGTAATCCATATACCACTCCCGTATATCCTGCATGTCCAGTAAATTCAGCCACTCGCTGCAATCCTAATCCATGTTCATAAAACTGAATAATCTTATCAAATTGATCGGTCGGCCTAGCGATTCGAACTTGCACTGCGTTAAAATCTTGAAATTTCATCGTCGTTCCCTCCAATTACCATATATACGCACGATACTCCTAAAATCTAATTGTTACATACGTACATTTTAAGCTTTCTCCAACGTCATAGCGCTAGAACAATGAATGAACTTCTCTACGACTTTAGGATGAAATTAGAAAATAATTCATATAAAAAAGCTGAAGCCCCTTAAAGTGAACTTCAGCTTCTAATTAAAATAGGACCCCATTGAACAATTGAAAATCCAGCTCTCATTCTTCAATATGAATACTTCCCCATCAAATAACGTTTTGAAAAGTACAACCCTCCAAAGAATAGCGCAAGAGCGATATAGGCCGGTAGCAAGTGAATAAACGTCGTATAGCCAATCATAATGTGTACATAAATTCCTGCTACAAATGCAGGCAACCCTCCTATAAGAAACATCCACCATAGCCAGGTATTCCCCGATTGGAAGCCCCAGAGAGCAGACATTAGCACTAACAATCCAACGCTAATCATCGCTCCTCCGAATCCAGCACGATCATGGGCGATGACTGAGATCAATCGATCATTGAAGGACTGAATGAGATCCGCTGGCATGCAGATGTATTGTAAGTCCGTTGGCACAAAAACCCCTGTCACTCCAATTCCAGCAATAATCACTCCACCAAGAACAAATGAAAATCCAAGCATAACAAAACAAAATTGCCCAATAACGCCTTTACGCCATGCCAGGTCATTCCAACGGTTGCGTGATTTTGGCGTTCTCTTTATACCTTTCGTTTTCACGTATCCACTAAAGTAAAAGGGTAATAACACAATCCAAAACAGCAAGTGTAACCAGTCGAAGTATCCATAGCCAATGAAAAGCAAGATGCCTAGAAAACCGATAATTGCGGCAATATCAATCGCCTGCTTCGCCCACAGCATTCCGTACTTAACTCCGTTATAAGACAACGTCATATAAACAATTCCACCAGAAATCATCGTTCCAGCTAACGTCATTCTGTCGTGTGCCATAAACCATAAGAGTCGTTCATTAAAGAGAAACAGCTCCTCACGAGTTAGCTGCATAAACCTTTCATCATATGGTAAAACGATCGAAGTAAGACTTAACATTAAAGCAATCATGCCACCGATCATGATGAATAATCCAAACAAAAAGTAGTCTTTCCATCCATGACTTTCTTCTTGTAAAACGCTGTCGTTCATCGCTTCATAAATTCTCTTAGGCAACCCTGGCCCAGCTTCGACATATTCACCAGATAGGAACAACAAATCAGCACCGTCATTCACTAGCTGTAGAGCATCATCAGGTTCCTTCACTCCACCCACAGTCACCAATCGTAATGAAGGATATTCTTTTTGACAATAGGCCATCGCTTCCTTATGTATCGCAAGGTTTGCCAACGTATCCAAACCTTGCACTTCATCAATCACAACACCCGTTATGTATGGAGAAATAGAATCCAAGTCAACCTTTTCAATTTGATTACCCGGCACGCGAACATAAATGCTTTTCCATTCTCGAATGGACCTCAGCACATCTATATTTGTAAAATCGATTTCATTATAATCAATTTCATAAACACCGTTATAAGGTTTTAAAGCTCTAGCAATCTCAATTAACTCAACGTTTGTACCGCTTAACTGGAACATAGCGGGCTGAACCAACTTGGCTTGATTTAACCGTTGAAGCGTCTTTGCAAGACCCGCTCTCTCTCCCTGTTCAGAAAAAGCAATACTTCCATTCTGAAGCCTCATTGGTTTCGTGTATTCTTCAGATGGATCTTTCGTAATCGGACCAATTTCAATACAGCCAAACCCTAAATGACTAAATCCTTTTAAACCAGAAAGTCTAGGATCAATTTTGTCTGATAGACCCACACAGCCTGGAAACGTAATGTCTTCGATCTTAACCATCAGCTCACCCGCTACCTCTTCTCTTCCTAAAAAATGAATGAGATGCTGTCCACCTGGAAGTGAAGCAATACGATTCATGGACTGATGAATAAACTCTCTTGAAGCTTCGGGACTCCATTTTGATAGAAAAGGTTTAAACATGACGTGGTAGGACCAGTCCGGCATATAATCACCCCTTCTAGTTTACATAATTTAATTATAGCTTACTAATTTGCTAAATAATTGTTTCCATTAGTTTATATTTTTTATAATAAATCAGTCATTAACAGAATGAAAAGTATAACCGCTGTAACAATGTATGTATTGGCTATTTTTTTATTTTGTTCTTCTTCTCTTATTTTTTCGATTCCAAACAGTAGAAACATGACAAACAAAAATGAGATAAAGACTTGACTAGAAATCGCGTTAGGCAAAATAAAAAAATGAGTAAAAGCCATTCCTATTGCTACGAATGCCAACAATAAATTCACTTTTCGTAAATGAGTCAAAGAAATCACGCCTTTCTAATGCATCGTTCTGTAACTAAATAGCGGGACTGTTTTTCTTGTTTATTTGAAGGAACTAGGAATTTCTCTTTCCTTTTCGATTAACGTTAACAGAAATAGAAAAAAGACTGCGCGCATACACGCCACAATCAGATTTACTCAAGCTCCCTCTTCCTCAGAGGGGCATATTTTAACTCTTTCATCGTTTCTTTTCTTCTAGCAACTCGATAATTCTATCGAGCTTGTCCTCAACATTTTTCGTTCGCTTATGATTAACTTTTGAATTAATCAGCAGCCGTCTTATAAATAATACGAAAGATCCTACAGTAATGCCCATCAATATGATTGTCATCATAAAGATTAACAAGGAAGGTCCATTATCCAAACTACCACTACTCCATTCTTCAATATTCTTAGATGAAATACAATGTAATTTTACCTTATCTTCCATTTCTAATCTTTATCCTACTTGCCCAATACTTAAAGCTGTGCACTCATCAATTTCTTTAAGAGGAAGAGCTTTCACGCTCATTTAGGTACTTTTGATAAGCTTCTTTTACTTTATCTCTTTCTGGGGTAATCTTAGAAACTCTGTAATGGATGTCATGAAGGAGATACAGTCCACGAAAAAGGCAACCAGCAACGATGCCAAACGCTACAATACCACCTACTAGTGGCCCAGTCATCATCAAAATGAACCCTAAAATAGAGGCTAAAAAGATCGATAATAGTAAATACAAACAAACCCTCCAATAACTTTTTTCGAATCACTTTCATAATCCCATTCATCTACTATTAAACAATACCATATTTTTACCAATAAACTGCGTCCTTCAAGGATTTTCTTATCAAAATCGCAAAAAAAAAGCGGTTCATCAATGTGCCCAAACCATTTTTGGACAATTTGATTGAACGGCTTTTTCAATATCTTCCATTATCCTTTTTTAACTAAGTAATGAAGCTGTGCAAACTGACCATACTGGCGCACATCGGTTAACTCCAGGTCATGCTTGATCTCACTGTGTTGAAATAGTGGAATTCCTTTTCCAATTAATGCTGGTGCAAGCGAGATAATGAATTCATCAATCAAATTCTTCTCAAGAAACTCATGAACCAATACACTGCCACCGATCAGCCAGACTGTCCCTCCACCCTGCTCATTTAATCTACTCAATAATGAAGAAGGGTCTTCCGATGTAAATGTAACATCGTCTTTGTTTTCACGTGATTGAGTCGTATACACATAGGAAGCTTTTCCCTCATACGGGTTAACCCCGTTCTCCTGATCCATTACCCAGTCATATGTACGTCGCCCCATGATGAGTGTGTCAACATCTTTCATGAACTCCTCATAACCCGCGTCACCTTCTGGATCAACTTTAAAAAGCCAGTCGAGTGAGTCGTCTTCTGTTGCAACGTAGCCGTCAACGCTAGTTGCGATGTATACGGATACTTTTCGCTTTGGCATTGAATTCCCTCCTATATACTCGTTGAAGTGATTTGTTGGAAGATCACTATATCAAATAATGAAAAAACAGCGAATCTCTCTTACTATTTCACATTCAACCTCTATTATGTTGCCTTACTTGAATCATTTCTATTACCCTATGATAGGCTGCTCCTTACCACTTACAAGATCATTAATCATAAGTCTGTGCTCACTGAAGAGGTTTTCCGGAAGATCACCTAGTGAAAAGAATGCTGTCTTCAACGACTCTTCACTTCCCCGTAGCTCACCTTCGAAATCATGACAGCGGAATATAATTTGAACTGGTGACACCTGATCGCCATTACCAAACGTCTTCTCTTTATCTGGACCTGAATAGATTCCAAACAGCGACATGTCTTTCAACACAAGTCCCGCCTCTTCAAATACTTCTCGTCTTGCCGTTTCCTGAACCGATTCATTCAAATCCATAAATCCACCTGGCAGTCCCCATGACTCGCTATCAGTGCGAAGCTGTAACAGCAATCGATTCTCATCATCAAAAACCATCGCCCCCGCTACGACCATAATGACTTTCTCATGTCCTACCATAGAACGTAGGTGCTGTATGTAATCCATAACTAACCTCCATAGTTGTTTATGATTATTCTACTGATCTTTTAACTAAGACGGAAAATAGTTATTCAAGTTTAGAATAAAAATGAGAACTAGAATTCCAAAACATATGAAAGGGATCGTCCAATTTACTTTTATGTATTTCATGAAAAAGCGATCCAATAAGAAAACGAAAAAGCGATAGCCATTGTCCCAAGGCCAAAGAGTGCTCCAGCCCCAATATGAAAGAACGCTGATCCATACACCTCTCGTATTCTAGTTCGATCCGATAGAATCGAGGCTAAGACGTCACTTAACAAAGAAGCCCAAATGCCATAAATGTAGATAGCTAAAAATATTTCAAAGAACAGATGGTTCACACCATGGAAATATGACATTTCCGGATAAAATAGCATTGACGTAAGAAGGGACAATAACACAATATAAGCAACGCTTACCGCTAACTTTCTTTGATAGATGTTTTGTAGTGCGTGATGTTTTGACATGATTGAAACTCACTTTCATAACACAAGATATCTTTTCTCAATATCAATGATATCCATACAGATGACGATTGTAAATGAATGAGAAGATTTCATGCAGCGCTCAATGAACCGCGAAAAAAAGGATGCTAATCATCTTATGAAATGATTAGCATCCCTCTTGAAGTAGCCACGCGATTATTTAGAAATCACGCTGGCCTTATATGATGGTTATTTGAATGACTTAACGCCTAAATAATGGTCTTGCCAAAAATCGTAGCTGAGATCAGTGACTTCCACACCGCCGCTACCTGCGTGGATGATTTGGTTGTCGCCGATATAGATTCCGCTATGTGAAGCTCCTTCTACATCATAAGTGCCTTCAAAAAAGACAACATCCCCGATCGCTGGAGACTCTACTTCTGTCCCGTCATATTTCCACATATCACGTTCCGTTCTTGATAAGTCAACTCCAGCTTCGTTAAACACATATTGGATGAACCCGCTGCTGTCAAACCCGTCTGGAGTCGTGCCGCCCCATACATATGGCGTTCCAATTAAGCTTTCCGCAATGGAAACCACTCCGGATTCGGAAACGGACTCAGTAGGAGCGTCATCTGACGTTTCAGTCGCTTCGGATTCACTTGAGGATAGCGCACCCATAACCTCAGGTCCAGCTATACCGTCTACAGTAAGTCCTTCGTCTTCTTGAAATTCTTCAACGGCATCTTCTGTGATCTGACCATAAATACCATCCAAGTTATATGAATAATAACCGAGAGATTCAAGCTCTGTTTGTAGTGCCGTAACAGCCTCGCCACGATCCCCGCTCAGAACATTGATTGATGAATTAACTGAATCACTTTGCTTCACGTCATTTGAGTCGACCTTAGCAAATGCTCCTTCACTTAAGACTGGAGAAAAGACCATCGCGGCCACCAAAGTAGATGAAGCAATATATTTTCGTGCGGTTAATCTAGATTTGTTCATGTAAATTCCTCCTACCGATTCTAGCTGAAGTTTAGCAACTTGATAGATAAATAAAAATTAAAGATATGTAACTGCTAGCAACCTATATGCCGTGTGATTGTCACACTTCTTCGAGCCGGTTCACCTAGTCTAACAGATAAAGTTCGATCATGAGGTTTCACAGTGATTAAGCCTGGATGATAACTTTTACAAAAAGCATTTTCAATGTTACTAGATGTGACATCATTCAATTAAATGTGAGAACCATCACATTCTTCCCTACAATAATGAAATATAATAAAAGAAACAAATACCCCTATAGGTAATTAAAAAGGAGACGATCATATGAGTAAGAAAATTGTAATTGTTGGTGGCGTAGCTGGTGGCTCAACAGCGGCAGCTCGTTTAAGGAGATTAGATGAAACCGCAGAAATTGTTATGTTTGATAAAGGTGAGTATATTTCTTATGCCAACTGTGGGCTCCCTTACTATATAGGTGGAACGATTGAAGACCGCAAGAAACTACTCGTCCAAACACCAGAAGGCATGACAGCAAGGTATAATTTTGATATTCGTACCTTGAGCGAAGTTACACGAATTGATCGTGCAAAAAAATCCATCTTTGTGCACGATTTAAAATCCGGTCGAACTTACGAGGAAACGTATGACCAACTGATTCTCTCACCAGGGGCGCGTCCGATTGTGCCACCGATTCCTGGTCTTAATGAAGCAAAGGCGCTTTTTACGCTTCGAAATATTCCTGATACCGATCGGATCAAATCATATGTTGATGAAGAGAAACCATCACAAGCTGTTGTTATAGGCGGTGGCTTTATCGGGGTTGAAATGGCTGAAAACTTGAGCGACCTTGGCATGACCGTCACACTAATTGAAATGGCAAATCAAATCATGCCGCCGCTTGATTATGAAATGGCCGCGATCGTTCACAAGCACCTTAGGGATAAAGGCATTAACTTGATTTTAAATGACGGAGTAAAGGCGTTTGAAGGGAAAGGAACGAAAGTACTCACCCAAAACGAAAAAGAGATTGATACTGATCTGATCATTATGTCTATCGGTGTCCGACCTGAAACTGAACTCGCTGTCCATGCTGGTTTATCTGTAGGTACGCGAGGCGGAATTCAAGTAGACGAATACCTCCAAACGAGTGATCCTTCCATTTATGCGATTGGTGATGCCATTGAAGTAAAATGTTACATTAATAAGCAACCAACCATGATTCCTTTAGCATGGCCAGCAAACAGACAGGGACGCCTCGTTGCTGATAACATTTATGGCAAAAAAAGCCCGTATAAAGGGACACTCGGAACATCCATTGCCAAAGTATTTGACTATGCTGTTGCTACGACAGGTAATAATGAGAAAACCTTAAAAAGCCTTGGCATTGCTTATGAAGTTTTGCACGTTCATCCAGGTTCTCACGCCGGATATTACCCAAACGCCTCCCCTATTGCCTTGAAGCTCATTTTCGATAAAAAAACTGGAAAGATCTTCGGCGCACAAGCAGTCGGCAAAGATGGCGTAAATAAGCGAATCGATGTCATCGCAACCGCAATTAAAGGAGGCTTAACCGTTCTCGATCTCCCTGACTTAGAACTCGCCTACGCCCCTCCTTACTCTTCAGCGAAAGATCCGGTAAATATGGCGGGATATGTAGCAAGTAACATCGTTGAAGGTATGATTGAAACCGTTCAGTGGCATGAGATTGATACGATCTTGGAAAACGGCGGCACGCTTATTGACGTGCGAACCCCATCGGAATTTAAGTATGGCTTTATTAAAGGAGCTATTAATCTTCCAGTTGATGAATTACGGAGTAAGTTTCATGAACTGCCGCAGGATAAGACGATTTATGTGCACTGTCAGGTTGGGTTACGGGGGTATATTGCGACACGTATTCTTAGAGAGAATGGTTTTGAGGCGGTTAATCTTGATGGTGGGTATCGGACTTATGAGCAGGTTAAAGGATTAATAGATACAAAGTATGATAACTATTGATAGGACATTAAAAAATTTGCTAATGATGCCTTTTACTAAATAAACTAACACATTAAAATATTATATTTATTATAAGCGGCAAACTTCATTTTATTTTTGGACAAGTAAGCCGCTTTTTGTCTTTATTTTATTAATATCCAATTCTTTTCTTAGTTCTTGATATAAATCAATAGACTTACACCTATATACCCAAATATGTTACAGAGTCTCTACAATTAATATTTAATTTTAAAAGTAACTTCTCATATGAGAAATTGTTCGAAAACGTCTCTAGAGTCTACAAAATAAATACTAATAGTCTTTAGTAAATCTTTATTCTCATAAACTGAATTTATAACTTGGTGCCACGTTTTAATGAATATCTCCACTTCTTTTTCATCATAATAACAAAAAGTAATGGTTGGTTTCTCAATTTTTGACGTCAAAAAATTAAAATATATACCACTTAAAATATGATAATCATTTTCTGGATGCATTCCATAAATAGTTATATGGTTTACTTTTGATAGTGTCATTTTATTCTTTAGCATATCTAAAGTTTTTACAGGTAGCATTTCGTTAATAAAGTTCTTCATAACAAGAACTTGAATTGCGGGATTTAATACCTTAGTCGTTTGATAATCACCCAACATAATATCATTAGTAAAGTATTGTTTATTTCTATATCTGATCGAGTACGACTGAAAATAAGTATAACCTTGTTGATATTCTTGGAAATTCCCATGTAGATAAGTAACTGGAAAATTAGCAACTTTTTCAAGTATCAGATCATAATTAAGGCTAAAAAGCTCCTCGAATCCTTGTAGCCACGCCTCTATTTTACTAAAATTAATCGCATCTTTATTGCCTAAGTTATCTAGTTCAACTGCTTTTCCACCTCTAAAAATAATAGTAATAATCAACAACCTATAACAAATAGAAAATCCATTAAATCTGGTTCTTGCCATTACATCACCTTTTTGATTTGAAACAATCTTTTTGTGACCACCAATTGTTAGAACCGTAATAAAACGATTGTTTTTTAGTTTATATACTTTAAAATCATTGCAATTTTCAATTAGGTGGTATAACCAAATAAGTACTGGCCAATGTTCAATATTTACATATTGAAACCCTTTAGTATTACCAACTAAATATATTTTTCGGGCTATTTCCAACATATCAGGGCCAATTTTCAAGCGATGGATATACTTACTTTTATTAATGAATTCTTTTATATTCTCATTTGTAGTAATGAATCTGGCAAAATCAATACCGTCTATAAATATCTCTTCTAATTCCTTCTGACTAAGTGAACGAATATACTTTAATACATTGTTATAATTTTGTTTAATCACTGTGCGGGTATTTGGTTTAGCATCTGGGGAGATAGAAAATGCTCCATTTTTATGCAATTGATAAATCCCCTGTTTTAAATAACTATAAATATTAGCAAAACCTTTATCAAAATTAATACTAAAGCCATTTCCTACTATCAAACCAGTATTATTTTCTATTATTAATTCATTAAAAGCATTCAAACTAATCTTTTGCATATTTTTTCTCCTTAGAAAATACCAATTAATAGGATAGAATATTCTCAAACATCCTTCTTATGACCGCATGCTAATAATTAACAATAATAACAAAAAAAGCAATCAAATTCTACGTTAAGTTATTATGTTATCTAACTTTCCTCTCTGTACTCTATTTCATAGGGGGTTTTTCGTTTTTGCCAATAACCTTAGTAAATTCGTTACTACTTACTAAGCATACTCCCGATTAGAATTTGTTATATAAAATGTAGCCAGAAATAATTCCAATTAGACCAAATAATGTACCTATCCAAACTTGATTTGAGAAATCCAGTATCTTTATATTAATAATCTCAATAGCATAATTTTTAAGCTGTTCGATAGTACAATTTCACTAGTTCTTAAATTGGGTTTCCCCCCCAAAAAAGGAACTTCGACAATATTGTCGAAGTATATAATGGTTATTAGAATAAGCACTGATCTTGAAGTTTTTTAATAATTAAGTTAAAGAGAGGGAGTTTCAAATGAGAATGGCTTATAAAATAAAATGGGGAAATATTCTAAATGAAACGAGGCATAGAGTTAAAGAACCATCAAAAAAACCTATTAAAGAAGAACATAGTTATGAAGAATCTCTGATAAATGATCACAGAAATCCTTTTGAAGGAGATTACGATAGAATTATGAGCTCTTCCTCACTTAGAAGGTTGCAGGATAAAGCTCAAGTATTTCCTTTACAGGATAGCGACTTTATTAGAACTAGGTTAACACATTCCATGGAAGTATCTGCAATTGCAAGATCATTTGGAACTTGGTTAGAAAAGTGGTTAATTAATGTACAAGGACAGTTAGATAAAAGTGATTCTGGGAAAATCCCTGCAATGCTAGCAACTGCTGGCTTAGTTCATGATATTGGGAATCCTCCTTTCGGCCATTATGGAGAAGATGTAATAAAAAGATGGTTTGATACATATTTTTCATCTAACGATAATTACACCGAACAAGAAAAAAATGATTTTAAAAACTTTGATGGTAATGCTCAAGGCATTAGAGTATTGACAAGACTTCAACTCCTAAATGATCAATACGGTATTAATTTCACATATGGAACTCTATCAATATTGTTGAAATATCCTTGGGATTCTAACCACAAAATCGCTAAAGAAGATGGTAAATTTGGTTATTTTAAAGATGATGAAGAAATTGCACGATCAATTATCAATAATACAACCGGCGTGCCAAATTGTAGAAACCCTTTAACGTATTTACTAGAAGCAGCAGATGATATAGCTTACCTTGGTGCAGATGTTGAAGATGGTGTTAAAAAGGGGATTATACCTTGGGAGAAAATATTTGAAAATACAATAGCAAATGAAGAATCTGAAATTTTCAAAGCATATCCTGATAGCATTTCCAATTTGATTAAAAAGCACAAAATTGCAAGAGATAATAATTTCCCAGATTTCTTACTAACTAGTGTGCAAAACTTTAAAGTCTGGGTCCAGGCAGAAATGATTCGAGAAGTAAAAAAAGCTTTTATGAAAAATTATGATGATATTATGAATGGCGATTTTTCTCCTACAGGAGAATTGTTAGAATCAGCAAAATTATTAAGGGGATTTCTTACAAATTTACTAAAAAAATATTGTTTTCCAAATAAAGAAGTTCTTTCTTTAGAATTAGTGGGAGATTCTGTTATAACTGATTTACTAGACATTTTTATTAATGATTGTATAATGGAACCAATAGAACATGAAAAAAAACATCGGCTTAAATCGGGTAAATTATATAAAATGATATCTAATAATTTCATATTTGTACATCGTATGAATACAGATCCCAATGACCCTAAACCCGTGAGAACCATAAATGAATTAAATGCATATAATAAATTACTACTTATTACAGACTTTGTCTCAGGCATGACAGACTCATATGCTGTTGATTTACATCAAAAATTAAAAGGTGTTAAAATGCCTTAACTTCAAGGAGGGGATTAGATTTGAATCTGAATAGTGAAATTAGACACATATTCTTTGATATCCTATCTGATCGCCCAATTGCTAAGAATTTTATAGAAAATTTAGAAAACAATTCTGAATTAATTCTATTTGGGGGTTGTATCAGAAATTACCTCGATAATGAGTTTTCCAGAATTAATATTCCTAGAGATTTTGATATCGTTCTTAACAATAATATGTTAAATTTAGAATTTTTTATGAGTGATTTAGACGAAAATTTATTTATAAAAAGGAATAAATACGGCGGTTATAAAGTAGTTATTGAGGATTTAAAATTTGATATATGGGAAATTGATAAAACATGGGCATTTAAAGAAAAAAAAGTCGAGAAGAAATCTTATATCGATTTAGTTAATACGGTTTTTTTAAATGTTGACAGTCTCTTTTATAATTTAAACACCCTTGAACTACATGATGAGGAATTTAAAAAAGCTTTATCAACTAACAAACTTGATATTGTTTTACAAGACAATCCATATCCAGAACTAAATTTAGCTAGAGCATTTAGATTTGTAAAAAAATATAACCTTCAATTTTCAGAGGACTTGAAGAATTTCTTCTTTAATTGGATAGCAACTTTTGAAGATCAAAGTAAGGCAATAAATATTTTAAAAGAAATTGAAATTAAGAGATATAAAAATACAACTATAGATAATTCAATTGTATTAAAAGCAACTTCAAAAAGAGATACTACCAAGTCATTAGTAACTATATAAATGTAAAAAAGAAAACCTACTTGGGTTTTCTTTTTTACGTTTCTTTTTTATTAAAGGGAATTCCTTAGTCCTCGTGTTTTTTATAACACTTATAACATTTTCGCTAATCAAACTGTGAATGTTAAGGAGCTTACAAAATTAACACAATCACTTAGTTACACTTTATTTTATATAATTATCACTAAATACTATGTGAAATTCCAAAAAAATGATCAAAACCCCTCAACACACTCGTGTCAAGGGGCCTTCTCTCACTCTATATCTTAGTAAGTCGTCATATACTGTTCGCGTTCCCAAGGGTGTACTTGCGTACGGAACATATCCCATTCGATCTCTTTTGCTTCGATGAAGTGCTCAGCTGCGTGCTCGCCTAGTGCTTTCATCATCACTTCGTCTTTCTTAAGAAGTTCAAGCGCATCGTGTAGTGTTGCTGGAAGGTCTGTGATGCCTTCTTCAACGCGTTCTTGCTTATCCATCACGTAGATGTTGCGCTCTGTTGGAGCTGGTGGCGTCATTTTGTTCTTGATGCCGTCAAGTCCAGCTGCAAGTAGTGCTGCCATTGCAAGGTACGGGTTCGCAGATGGATCTACGCTACGTACTTCGATACGTGTGCTGATTCCGCGGGAAGCAGGAACACGGATAAGCGGGCTACGGTTACGAAGAGACCATGCTACGTAGCAAGGAGCTTCGTATCCAGGAACTAGACGCTTGAAAGAGTTGATCGTCGGGTTCGTGATTGCTGTGAACGCTTCAGCGTGCTTCATAGTTCCAGCGATGAATTGACGTGCTGTTTCGCTTAGGCCAAGCTCATCTTTCGGCTCGTAGAATGCATTTACTCCGTCTTTGAAGAGGGACATGTTGGCATGCATACCCGATCCGTTAACACCGAATAGTGGCTTCGGCATGAACGTTGCGTGAAGGCCGTGCTGACGAGCGATCGTTTTAACCGCTAGCTTGAACGTCTGGATGTTGTCACACGTTGTTAGTGCATCTGCGTATTTAAAATCAATTTCGTGCTGTCCAGGAGCTACTTCATGGTGAGATGCTTCAATTTCAAAGCCCATGTCTTCAAGCTCAAGAACGATATCACGACGGCAGTTTTCACCAAGGTCTGTTGGCGCAAGGTCGAAGTATCCGCCTTTGTCGTTTAGTTCAAGCGTTGGTTCACCGTTTTCGTCCATTTTGAATAGGAAGAATTCTGGCTCTGGTCCAATGTTGAAGTCAGAGAAACCAAGCTCTTCCATTTCTTTTAGAACGCGTTTTAGAACTGAACGAGGATCCCCTTCGAATGGCGTACCATCCGGGCTGTAGATGTCACAAATAAGACGAGCTACTCTTCCTTTTTCAGATGACCATGGGAAGACTACCCATGAATCTAGATCCGGGTAAAGATACATATCAGACTCTTCAATACGTACAAATCCTTCGATTGAAGAACCGTCAAACATCATTTTATTATCAAGAGCTTTCTCAAGCTGATCAACCGGAATTTCAACGTTCTTAATAATTCCTAGTAGGTCAGTAAACTGCAAGCGAATGAACTTAACGTTCTCGTCCTGCGCCATTTTCTTAATATCGTCTGCTGTGAATTTGTTCGACATGTAAAATGAATCCTCCTTAAGAAATAAAAAGATTTTAGTGAATCCGCTAGAATACCTGTACGAGTTTATGTGTGCTTTCCTTATGCTCGACTCGTCAAATGAGTACATTTCGAAGCAATTCAAAAATTCAGAATCGCATTAACATTCGAAATTGCCACTCCCTTCTTCACTTACACTCATCATACACGAACATTCACGTTATCGTGTTAAAGTGCGTGAGGTAATCTCACATGCTTTTTAGAACAAAAAAAGGCAGGGAATAAATCCCTACCTAAATACCCTATGAGACGGTAATCAAACCTTTATTTAATAAATCATCTACGGCACGAAGTACGCTAATTTTCACATGTTCAAAGGTGAGCCCACCTTGAACGTACGCAACGTACGGAGCTCTGAGTGGTCCGTCAGCTGACAATTCAAGACTAGCCCCTTGAATAAACGTACCTGCTGCCATAATCACGTCATCCTCATATCCTGGCATATAAGCGGGTTCCGGACGAACGTGCGCATTCACCGGAGAGGCAGCCTGAATCGCCTGACAGAATGCGATCATTCGCTCTCTATCATCAAACTGAACCGATTGAATGAGGTCCGTTCGCTTGCTGTTCCAATGTGGCGTTGTATTAAATCCAGCTTCTTCAAGTAGGGCTGAGCTATACACAGCACCTTTTACCGCTTGCCCAACCGTGTGCGGAGCTAGGAATATCCCCTGGTACATTTCTTGTAGAGAATAAAGCGAAGCGCCAACTTCCCGTCCGATCCCAGGGGACGTTAAGCGATAGCCGCAAAGCTCAATCAAGTCTTCTCTCCCTACAAGGTAACCACCGGTTTTGACGATACCTGCGCCAGGGTTTTTAATTAATGATCCTGCAATGAGATCTGCTCCAATGTGACAAGGCTCCTGCTCTTCCACGAACTCGCCGTAGCAGTTATCAACGAAAACGATGACGTCTTCCTTGATTGATTTTACAAAAGCAATCATCTCTTCGATTTCAGAGATCGTAAACGATGGTCGGTTCGCATAGCCTTTCGAGCGCTGAATGCCAATCATTTTTGTTTGGGCTGTGATCGCGTTTCGAACAGCTTCAAAATCCACTGCTTCATCCAATAATGGAATCGCTTGATAGCCAATGTGAAAGTCTTTCAATGAACCATTACCTTCTCCACGTGTGCCAACGATTTCTTCTAACGTATCGTACGGTGCACCTGTTATATAGAGAAGCTCATCGTTTGGTCGCAGTATGCCAAATAAGGCAGTTGAAATCGCATGCGTACCAGAGACGATTTGCGGGCGAACGAGCCCCGCTTCTCCTCCGAAAACATCGGCATAAAGCTTTTCAAGCGTATCTCTACCATCATCGTCATAGCCGTAGCCTGTAGATGGAGTAAAATGAAAGTCGCTAATGCGATTTTTGTGAAAGGCCTCGAGAACGCGGTACTGGTTCGCTTCAACGCGCTCATCGATTTCTTTTAATGCTGGCTGGATTTTCTCTTCAGCTTTCTGTGATAGCGATTTTAGTTCTTCTTGATGTGTAAAATTCATAAACATAGTCTTCTACTCCTAATCGTTGTTCCACTCGTTAATGATTCGTTCGTATAAATGCGGTGGGGCATATCCCTTACATCTGTAATGATCTTTCTCTTCATCCCACTCTCGTTCGATTAAAACGGTGTTTCGCTGCAAGTAAGCTAGCTTGTCACCTTGATCGGCGTTAATCGAAATCGAGAAGTATTCCATTTGCTTTAATACTTCGCTTTGCAAACGGTCGTTTAATCGCTTCAAATCAGCTTGCTTTAGGGCTGAGATGAGAATTTGCTCATTGACGCTGCTTTGAACAGACGGATCCGCGCGATCAATTTTATTAAATACAGTGAGCACCGGAATGTGAGATGCTTTCAGATCCTTTAATAGCTTTAACACGATTTCTTCATGACGCTCCCTGTCAGGATGCGAGGCATCAATGACGTGAAGAATCAAATCCGCTTCTGTTGCTTCTTCAAGCGTTGATTTAAACGAAGCGACAAGCGTGGTCGGAAGATCCTGAATAAATCCTACCGTGTCTGTTAGAAGGACGTTGTAGCCATTCGGAAGCTTCAGCTGCCTCGTCATCGGATCAAGCGTTGCGAAAAGCTTGTCCTCTTCATACGAATCGGCATTTGTTAAGCGATTGAAAATGGTCGATTTCCCTGCGTTCGTATACCCGACTAGCGCCACTTGTAGCGTTTCATTGCGCTTTCGTCGTGCACGGTATTGATCACGGTGCTTAACCGTATTGTCGAGCTGACGCTTCAGATCTGTGATGCGGTTACGGATGTAACGACGATCTGTCTCAAGCTTCGTTTCACCTGGACCTCTTGTTCCGATACCGCCTCCAAGCCTTGATAAGGACGTTCCCTGTCCTGCAAGGCGCGGCAGCATGTATTGAAGCTGAGCGAGCTCAACCTGAAGCATACCTTCTCGTGATCTCGCTCGCTGTGCGAAAATATCTAAGATGAGCTGTGTTCGATCAATCACACGTGCATCCAACGCTTCTGATAAATTCCGAAGCTGACTTGGTGAGAGCTCACTATTGAAAATAACGATTGTTGCTTCTTTTTCTTCAATTAGGGAAGCTAGCTCCTCGACTTTCCCTTTCCCTATAAAGGTCGCCGAATGAATGCGCTCCCGCTTTTGTGAGAGCGTGCCTTCCACGACACCGCCTGCGGTTTTAGTTAATGCCGCCAGTTCATCCATCGTATATGCAAACTGTTCATCTGTTTGGTTTTGAAGCTGAATCCCGATTAGAATCGCTGGTTCAGCTGCTTCAATTCTTTCTTTATTCAAATGTACGTTCCCTGCCTTTATCAATCAGTCTGTTCTCATCATACCAGATGCGCATTTAATCTTCTATAGGGATGTCTTCTGGTAAAAGAAGCTCAAGTGCCGATCGATCAATGACGTCTGCTTGTAGCAAACGAACCGCCTGTTTTCGAATCGCTTTTTCAATGATATTTCGAACAAACCGACCGTTGCTAAACGCATTTGTTTCCCGCTCACGCTTTTTTATAAAGCTCTGCTTTAATTTCCACTCTGTCTCTCTTGAGAACCGATACTGCCTTTTTGCCGCCATCTTCTTTGCGATCTCAAGAAGCTGTTCATTTGAATAATCCGGAAAATCAATCACAAGTGGAAAACGAGACGGAAGCCCTGGGTTTAGCGAAAGGAAGTGCTCCATTTCATCTGAATAGCCAGCAAGAATGAGGATAAAATCTTTATGATGATCTTCCATCGCCTTCACAAGCGTATCAATCGCTTCTTTGCCAAAGTCCTTTTCGCCCCCACGGGCAAGCGAATACGCTTCATCAATAAAAAGAATGCCACCTTTTGCTTTTTTGACAAGCTCTCTCGTTTTTTGTGCGGTATGGCCAATATATTCTCCGACAAGATCCGCTCGCTCTACTTCGATCAGGTGCCCCTTTGAAAGAACGTTCATCTCAAGGAAAAGCGTTCCTAACAGGCGGGCAACCGTTGTTTTCCCAGTCCCCGGGTTTCCTTTGAACATCATGTGAAGGGCCTGCGTATTTTGTTTTAACCCGTTTTCCTCTCTACACTTGTTTACATAGAGCCACGCGTAGACTTCTTTTAATAAATACTTCATTTCCTTTAACCCGATTAACTGTTCCATCTCCTGTTGAATCCGTTCAAGCGGCATATGCTTTTTAGTTGCTTCACTAAGCGCGGCATCCGCCGTCTCCTGAAGAACTTCCGATTGACGGAGGACGATATTTATTTGACCTTTACGCTGCGTTACAGATTGCTGCACGATGCTCACCTCGCTTTAATCTCACACGATAGTATACGCACTGAGCCCAAATCCGTGACAAACGCCCAAAAGAAAAACACTCTTTTCGAGTGTTTAACTAATCCCGATCCGTTCAACAAAGGATTCAGGTATATTAATTTTCGGTTCGCCCTTCTTCGCGTCATAGGATCTATAGTGTGTAAGGACTTCACCGTTCTCCACGACATCGATTTCAAGCACGTGGCGATCTGAGCGTTCGAGCATCTTCATGAATATATCGCCTTCACTTAGCGTATATAAAACAAAACGACTTCGTAAATAAGTGATCTCCTTCTTCTGCACTTCCGGAAGATCAGTAAAGACTTCATAAAAGCGCTGCATGGAAGCAACGTGTTTTCCTTTTCCTGCCGCTTTCGTCACACTAACAATCTGCTCTGCTTTATCCATGATTTTCTCGACAATTTTATTCATGTGTTGCCTCCATTGTCATTTGATTTCTGGGAGGTTTCGAACTTCACTCATCATTTCAGCGCCACATAACGGACATGCTGGTGTATCAGAGAACGAGTAATCAGCTCGCATCCAGCCAGCACAATCTCCACCCGAACAAGACCAGACGTCTGTATCTACTTCTGGAATAGGCTCTTGCTGCTGTTTTGAAAAAAAGGCCATGTCTAACCGCTCCTTTTCGATTTGGTTATCAATAGTATTTCCAATAATCCCAAAAACATGTAACCCTTCGTAAAACAGAATGTTCAAAGATTTTGTTATAATGGAACAAAATGAGAGGTGATTATCGAATGGAGCTTTTCAATCAGCCACTTCCAGACTTCTTGGAAGAGTATCTTCAGTCACTCGAACGGAAAGGACGCAAGGCGTCTACGCTAAAGCGCTATCGCTATGACCTTGTCGATTTCACCGTCTGGTATCGCACCATCCATCGCAAGGTAGATTTCGAAAACTTTCGCAATTTGACGACGGAACAGCTACAGGAATACATTCGCTACCTGCATCTGGAACGCCACTATTCCGAACGAACGTTAAAAAGAATCATGACTGTATTGAATCAAGTATATCGCTATTATATGTCATTAAATCGAACTAAGACCAATCCTATGAAAGAAGTCGTCCTGCCAACGAATGGTGACGCAGGCTATATCGAGACCGACTTTCTTCAGGAGGAAGAATCACAAAAGCTCCTTGATACGATTGTATCTCTCACTGATTTAACAGACAATCAGCTTAGAGCACGTGAATTCCTGATCGACCGCAACTTAATCATTGCACGCCTTTTTCTAAACTATGGTCTCACGCTTCAAGAGCTATGTGCGCTATCGATGAAAGACATCTCTTTTGAGCAAAATGAGCTCTTTGTCACTTCCGCTTCAGGAAAAAGAACCGTCAACCTTACTCCGGAGCATAAGAAAATTTTATTCGATTACTATCACACGATTCCAGCGCCTGTGAGACCGAGGCTACATAGCGATGATCCACTCTTCGTCTCATTTGACTTTCAGCGACAAACGTACCGCTGGAGTTATGAAGTCGATCGTCCTAAACGGTTAACGGAAATCGCCGTTCAGAAAATGATTCGCCTTGAAGTACAGAGAGCCGGACTTCGTAAGGGCGTATCCGCACAGCATATGCGACGAACTTGCGTCATTAAAGCCATTGAAAACGATCTTTCAGTTGATCAGCTTCGCATGCAGTTTGGGTTAAAGGCAGATCTGACACTGAAGCGGTACTTCGATTATATCGAGAAAAAGCAAATCTCCTCTTAATGAAAGGCTCTGTTAGCTCAATTAACAGAGCCTTTAAATATGAAAAAGTCCCCCATCCTGCATCAATCAGAACGAGGGCCTTTGTGTTTACTTGTCAGATTCAAAATTTATTTCAACTGATCGCTGTGGAGCGAAAGTAGAAATCGCATGTTTGTAAATCAACTGTTGCTTGCCATCGGACTCAAGGATAATCGTGAAATTATCAAATCCTTTGATCGTCCCTTTCAGCTGGAATCCGTTAAGCAGGTACACCGTTACAAAAACGTTGTCTTTTCTTAATTGGTTTAGAAATTGATCCTGGATGTTAATTTGATGCTTCATTGTCAGTCCTCCTCTTTTTCTCTAAAGGCATTCCCTAACTACATTTCTAGCTATCTGCTAACTTTCCTGCAACAACTTTCAAGATTTCTTGAATTTTTTCTTCGCGAAGTTCTGTCATATCGTACCAGTCCATCGCCATTTGGTGACGAAACCACGTTAATTGACGCTTCGCATACCTTCTTGAATTCTGTTTTAACTCCATGATCGCATCTTCTAACGAAACGCGATCTTCCAAATTACGATATATTTCTTTGTAACCAATCGCCTGCACAGATTGACAGTTCCGCACACCTTCATCATAGAGACGTTGCGCTTCTTCAAGCAGTCCTGCTTCTACCATCAGATCGACACGTTGATTAATGCGTTCATATAGGACATCCCGATCCATCGTAAGACCCACATTCACAAGATTGTAAGGAGACTGTTCAGGTAATGCATCTTTAGAAGCAGAGACTGGTTCACCCGTCACGTGATAGACTTCTAATGCTCGTACCACTCTTCTCACATTGTTTGGGTGAATCGTTTCATAGCTAACAGGATCAACGTCTTTTAAGCGCGCATGAAATGCGATAGGTCCTTCTTTATCAGCCATCTGTTCAAGCTGCTCGCGATATTCAGGATCTTCTTTAGCTTCGGAAAAAGCATACTGATGAGTAACGGATTTCACATAAAGACCTGTACCACCAGCGATAATTGACACCTTTCCCCGACGATTAATATCCGTCACAAGCTCCGTTGCAAGCTTCTGAAATTCCGCTGCCGAAAAGCTTTCTGTAGGCTGCTTGATATCAATGAGATAATGAGGGATGCCCTCCATTTCATCTTCTGTTACTTTCGCCGTTCCGATATCCATACCGCGGTATATTTGCATCGAGTCGCCGCTAATGATTTCACCGTCGAGCGCTTTCGCAAGCTCAATGCTCGTCTTTGTTTTCCCTACGGCGGTCGGACCGAGAACGGTCACTAGTTTTTCTTTATTCATGATTCTCACGCACTTTCCTGCATTCTTTTCTCATTGTGCTCGTTACATCACTCTCTTAAACATTTTCTCCATCTCATACGTGGAGTAATGAATGATAATCGGACGACCGTGTGGACACGTGTATGGATCAATCGACTGCCTCAGCGTTTCAAGAAGCGTGAACACTTCATCATCACGTAAATGACGGTTCGCTTTAATGGATTTCTTACACGACATCATAATCGCCGCTTCCTCACGCAGCTTCTTAACGTCGATCCGACGATTATCAACGACCTCCTGAATCAATTCTTCAATCGTATTTTGTTCAGCTCCTTTGGGGAACCAAACGGGATGAGCGCTGACCATATAGCTATTCGGTCCAAATGATTCTAAGAAAACGCCAACCTTCGCAAGGTCATCAATTCGACTATCAATAATCGCCGACTCGGATGTGTTGTATTCTAGTGTAATCGGAACGAGAAGCTCCTGTACAACCGGATCAATCTCGCCGACTTTCTCACGATAAAATTCATACTTTATTCGCTCCTGTGCTGCATGCTGATCGATAATATACAGCCCATTCTCATTCTGTGCAAGGATATACGTTCCGTGCATTTGACCAATCGGATAAAGCGGAGGAATGCGTGAATCACTGTTCGTTTCCTTCACGTAGTCCATCGCCATCTCTAGCTCGTCCCGCGTTTCCCGTTCTCTAGAATGTGTTGAAGCGTCACTTGGTCTCGGCTCATATTGCTCTGTTTGGATCTCTTCCTTCACGCTAAAAGGTTGAGGAAACGATTCGGTCTGTTCATCCGAATGCTCCACTTTTCTATCAGGAGTCCATTCACGTCTAATCGGCACGTCCTCAGGCTCTTTATTCCGAACCTCATGTTGAAAATGAAATGCTGGCTGCTCAGTCTCAGGCTCCTTTTGCTTCGGTGGAGCTTGCTCCGGGATGAGTTCAATCTTCTTGAAGATGCCTTTAATCGCATTTTCAATCGCGAGTGCGAGATCCTGTTCCTTACTAATGCGCGCTTCCAATTTGGATGGATGGACGTTTACATCAATGAGCGTTGGATTCATTTTAATATGAAGAACGACAATAGGGTAACGACCGATAGGAAGAAGGGTATGGTAGCCCTGCTGAATCCCTTTTGATATCGGAAAATTTTTAATGTAACGCCCGTTAATGATGAGAGAAATATACTGACGGGAAGCACGTGTTAACTCTGGCTTCGCTGCATAGCCACTGACAGAAAAATCAATTGTTTCTGCCTGTAGTGGAAGCATTTTACGCGCTGTGTTATAGCCATATATCGCTGCGATTACTTGAAGCAGATCACCGTTTCCTGTCGTGGACAGAAGCTTCTTCCCGTTATGAAAGAAGCGAAACGCAATATCCGGATGAGCCATTGCCTGACGGTTAATCACGTCAGCCACATTCGCAAGCTCCGTATGAACGGTTTTCATGTGTTTTAAGCGAGCTGGTGTATTGTAGAATAAGCCCGTGATGGTCATTTCCGTTCCTTTTCGACTATCCGTTGCTTTAAATTCCGCTACTTTGCCCGCTTCAATTTTGACGTACGTTCCAGCCGCTTCTCCTGTTGAGGTTTTTAATTCTAAGTGAGAAACCGCTGCGATACTCGGAAGAGCTTCCCCGCGGAAGCCGAGCGTTTCAATGTGAAACAAGTCTCGTTCATTTTTGATTTTACTCGTCGCATGACGGAAGAAAGCGAGCTTGCAATCTTCCTCATCCATTCCATTTCCGTTATCTACGATGCGAATTTTGGAAAGACCGCCCTCTTCAATTTCAATTGTGATTTCACTGCTTTCTGCATCAATGGCATTCTCCACTAGTTCCTTCACAACAGAGGCCGGTCTTTCCACCACTTCACCGGCAGCTATTTTGTTTGAAAGCTGATCATCAAGCTGTACGATCTTTCCCATCTTCCTCACCCTTTCTCTACGACTTTAACTGCTTCTTTAATTCATATAGTGTATTGATCGCGTCCATCGGCGTCATTTCCATAATATCCACTGACTTCAAGCGATCTAGAATCGCTTTCTCACCAGACGATCGTGCTGGCTTCTTCTTTTCCTCTGCTTGATCAAAGAAAGCAAGCTGCGCATCATCTTCTTTGACTTCGACCGTTTCTTTTTTCTCTACAGGTGTAGTTGGAGCGCCAGGCTCTGCCTCAAATTCAGCTAATATCGCTTCTGCACGCTGAATGAGCGCATCAGGCAAGTTGGCAAGCTGCGCCACGTGAATACCGTAACTCTTATCAGCCGATCCATCATGAACGCGATGAAGGAAAACGACTCTGCCCTTCTCTTCTACCGCTTTAACGTGAACATTTTTCACGCGATCAAGGTCTTCCTCAAGCGTTGTTAGCTCATGATAGTGCGTTGAGAAGAGTGTCTTTGCTCTTACTTCACTATGCACATATTCAATAATTGACTGCGCAAGCGCCATGCCGTCATACGTTGACGTTCCGCGACCAATCTCATCAAGTAATATCAAGCTATCTTGCGTAGCACGCGTAATGGCGTAATTCGCTTCAAGCATTTCAACCATAAACGTACTTTGCCCAGCTGCAAGGTCATCTGCCGCACCGATTCGCGTAAAGATTTGATCAAACACAGGGAGCACAGCGGATTCCGCTGGTACAAAACAACCGATCTGCCCAAGGATCGAAATCAGGGCGAGCTGGCGCATGTACGTACTTTTACCACTCATGTTAGGACCTGTAATTAAGAGGATTTCACGATCGCGATCCATCATCACGTCGTTTGCCACATACTCTCGGCCTTTTAACATCTTCTCAACGACTGGATGACGTCCGCCTTCAACAGCCACTTTACGTTCTTTGGAGAAGACTGGCTTAGTGAAACGATTTTCTTCACTTACAACCGCGAACGATTGAAGCACGTCGAGCTCACTGATTTTTCTCGCAAGCTGCTGAAGCTCAGGAATGTAAGTCTTCACTTCTTCACGTAAGTTCGCAAACAAGCTATATTCGAGATCAACAATCTTTTCTTCCGCTTCCAAAATGAGCGTTTCCTTCTCTTTTAGTTCAGGGGTAATAAAACGCTCTGCATTAGAAAGCGTCTGTTTCCGCTCATAACGACCTTCTGGAAGGTTCGGAAGGTTTGATCTTGTTACTTCGATATAATAACCAAATACTTTGTTGTAGCCAATTTTAAGAGATTTAATCCCCGTACGCTCTCGCTCCTGCATTTGGAGGGCCGCAATCCAGTCTTTTCCGTTCCGACTCGCATCGCGGTATTTATCGAGATCCGCATGATAGCCGTCTCGAATCATTTGCCCTTCTTTCACAGAAAGAGGCGGGTTATCTTCAATCGCTGCCTGTAGAAGCTGAACGAGATCATCACATGGGAGGATTTCCGCCGCAAGCTCATTCGCATATGGGTTATCAAGAGATCCCACTGCCTGCTTGATTTCTGGAATCTTCTCTAGCGATTTTCGCAACTGTACCAGATCACGAGCGTTTAGGTTTCCAAACGCCACTTTCCCTGCAAGTCGCTCAAGGTCATAGACGCCCTGAAGCTGTTCACGAATCGTCTCACGTTCAAAGAACTGCTTCATTAACGTCTCGACAAGCTCCTGTCGCTTCTCAATTTCTCGCTGCTGTAAGAGCGGGCGCTCAACCCACTGCTTTAGTAATCGTCCGCCCATTGCTGTTACTGAACTATCAAGGAACCAGACGAGAGAGCCTGTCCGCTTTTTATCCCGAATCGTCTCCACTAGCTCGAGGTTTCGTTTAGAATTCACATCAAGTTTCATATATTGGGAAACGTGATAGTGACGAAGCGGCTGAAGATGATCCATTGAGCGCTTTTGTGTACGAATCAAATATTGAAGAAGTCGGCCAAACACCTGAAGAAGCTTCGGTTGATCGATATGGTCACTTAACTTCTGCAGCGATTCTGGAATCGTCACATCATCTTCAATCGATACGGTAACGGTCATTCGCTCTTGAATCGCTGTAGAAAGTGCCTCACTATCACCGCAAGAATGACTTCGCGCGGGGCCAGATTCGAGAGCTCACCGATTACTTCATGATGATCGCCAGCTAAAATTGTTGCCATCGATTCACCAGTCGTTAAATCATTCGCCGCAAGCGCATAAGTCTCATCTTCAAATACGGAAATGGCCACAATGTAGTTATTTTCCTTTTCTTTAATTAAATGGTCCGACATCACCGTACCTGGCGTAATAAGCTGAACGACTTCTCTTCGAACGACGCCTTTCGCCTGTTTCGGATCTTCTGTTTGTTCACAAATCGCAATCTTATAACCTTTTGTCACTAGCTGTGATATATAGTTTTCAGCAGCATGATAAGGCACACCACACATCGGAATGCGGTCTTCTCCCCCACCATCTCTGCTCGTTAATGTAATCTCCAATTCCTTCGAAGCGCGCATCGCATCCTCGAAGAACATCTCATAAAAGTCGCCTAAACGAAAAAATAAAAAGGCATCCTGGTACTCTGCCTTAATCCGTAAATATTGTTCCATCATCGGGGTATATCGAGCCATGTTTCTTCTCCACCAATCTTAAATCTATTCAAATAACAGTATAGCATATCAGAAAAGCGGAGTGTGCCTGTTTAAATCCGTAGGACGTTGGAACCCCTGAGAATGAGACGTTTTATGTCTCAATCGAAGGGGTGAAACGACCGAAGGATTTGGCACACGCAGCTAGACAAGAAAAGCGGAGTGTGCCTGTTTAAATCCGTAGGATGTTGGAATCCCTGAGAATGAGACGTTTTATGTCTCAATCGAAGGGGTGAAACGACAAATTGGCGGTTAGACTCTACAAGCTCTTAATAACAAAATAAAAACCAGGAAGAAGGATTGCTTCTCCCTGGACGCACTATTCCTCTAGATCACCAATTAAAAAGTTCGGATCCAAATCTTCAAACTCTTCATCGTCTACATCATAATCCCAATCGTCATCATCGTCTCCGCAGCCATCCGGATTAACGTATACGCAAATTTTCGTTTCGCCAATCACTTCTACAAGAAACTCTCTTTCCACTTGAACAATAATTTTGTGACCACTTGGAGCTATAGTAGCTTCAAGTGCATTTGGCTCTTGAATAGCTTTTGCTACAACTTCTTCAGCCACGCAATCTTTGTCTTTATAGCGAAGAGGAATTTCTTCACGGTATTTCACATTTTCTGTTACGACTTCTGTTTTCGTATTATGGCTGTATGAGTACCAGATATTAATGTCATAAGAGCCTTCAACATTTACACAGTCCCCATGCTTCTTTGCAGTGAATTCATTATTAATAATCCAACAACCAAGAATACTTGAAGGTTTATGCGACGGTGTTACCGTATGTGTATCCTGTGTAAATTTACGCCCTTTTCCGCAAACAGCTTTGGCGAATATCTCTCTGTAATTATATTCCTCTGACATCGATCATACCTCCTCTTCCAATCTTCATTCTCATCCTATGCAAGACAAACGACCAGTGTTCCTCTTTTTTTACTTCAACATGAAATAACATGACCAACACCATAAAATAAATGTTTTCTTATATATAAAGGCTGTTCCACTATCAGTCTATGTCTCGAATGTCCAATGCTTTACAACCTTTTCGTATTTTTCTTAAAAAAGTATGGTATGTGAAAATTATATATAGAAATAAGTTAAGCCTAAGAGGCGTTTTATCCTCTCAGGCTTAACTTATCTACAATCTCTAATAGACGATCGCTGTCTTCTGATAATACTCCTTCTGATAACCGTGCCCCCGCAATAATCGGAGCCCAATCCATGATTTCATCTTTTGATAAGCCACTTTTTATGCAATAGAGCTGTAAATACAGTTCCGCTAACGCGCTTGAAAATTGCGTATACAATAGATACGTTCTGTAAACATCTGCTCGGCTATCCCCAGCGCTAGCATCGACCCAATCAATAATCGTTACTTGATCGTCCATAATCAGATTAAATAGATGAAAATCACCGTGACAAAGCTGCTTCTTAACTGGCATTTCACTCAATTTGAGGAGTAACGCTGTTTTTTGAGATTGACTTAATCGCTCCGCTGCACCTATTTGGCGTGTTAGCTTTTCGGTCATCGGTTCAATCGAGTCGGCGCTAATTTGATGAATCCTTTGTTGAATGTCAATGGACATCTCCATATAGCGCTGTGCTAGATTCCTATTTTCTAAAAGTAGCTCACCTAACGTGCGACCGCTGATTTTTTCCATCATGATCGCCTGTCTACCATCTATTTTCGTTACCTCAATGACTTTCGGTACCGGAAGTCCTTTTGATAAAGCGTAACGTTGCTTCTCAGCTTCATAGAAAGAGGTTCCTTCTGGAAGGTCTTCACGAAACACTTTCACAATTTTATCTTGAACGATGTAAACTTTCGCTGTATTTCCAGCAGCGATTGGATGACCAAGCTCCATCTGACTACTCCTCTCTTTTTAATTTCTTGAACGAGCAAACCTCATTCGGCACATGGACCACTGAAGCGTTGTTTGTTGGATCTCATCATAGATATCCCACAGCTGATCAACAAACCTTACTTCTACCTGACGACGGAATAGCTCCTGAATGGGGTGATCTATCTCAATCTTATCCAGTGGAACTTGGGTGGTTTCGCTTACATAATAGCCAGCATTCTCGTCTTGGAGCTTAAAATGCATCTCATCGAACTCATACAAATAGAGTTTAGTTCGAGTCATCGTTTCAAACCAGCTATTTTCAAGGACGATCACATGCTGACAACTCGAAGATAGATATGTTTGCTTATCTGCATCTGAAGTATTTGGCCCGACGTGAAAGCAAACGCGCGGACAATTTCGAGGTGTTAAAAAGTTAGGTAAACAAATTTCGTTAACGGCCCAAACAAGTCCTATTGATTGGTCAAGATCTTTACACGTAGGAATTCTTGGGTGAAATTCTTGAATATCGTCTTCTTCACTTACATGAAAAATACGCAAATCATTGCCTCCTCCAGGATTCCGCTATTCAGGCTATAACGCCATTAACCTTTCGCTATTAAAATACATAGAAACTCTTCCGTTTGAATAAATAGCTTATGTAGTCTCTTTGTTCACTTTAACATAATTATCCAATATAATAAGTGACTATTTCAAAAAACAGTTTGCATCCAATCAAAAAAAGCCTTCCAATAAACCATTGGAAGGCTTTCGTATTCAAATTAAATGATGAAGATATGGAAGCTATTACTTACAACCAGGTCCCTGCTGACTTGAGCCAGTAGTTCCTTCAAGTACGTTTCCACCAGTTGATTCGATAATTTCATCTGTTACCGTGTTAGAAATCGTGTTTGCTACAAGTTGAAGAAGATCATTCACATCCGATTGCGAGCGCTTGAATTCCTGTACGACAGGAATTTCATCAAGCTGCTGCATGAGTTTGTCAATACGCTCATCCTTCTCCTTCAATGCTTCATGCTTGCTGTAGTGCTGAAGATTAACCGCTTCTTTTTGCTCTAGTTTAATACGAGCAATCAGACTTTGAACCTTTTTATTTTCGTTAATCTTTTCTTCTGCACGTTTGAAGAAATCAACTTCTTCTGTTTCAGATACGAGCTTCGCAAGATCTTTCGCTTTTGAAATCACTTCCATTCTTGATATCATTATGCATTCACCTCAGCCGTTTTTTCGATGTATTCTCCATCAAGTGACCACGTTTTTGCTTTTGTGATTTTCACCTGAACAATTTGACCAACTAACGATTTAGGACCTCTAAAGTTCACAACTTTGTTCTTGCTTGTATAACCAGAAAGAACGTCTGCATTTTTCTTACTTTCCCCTTCAACAAGCACTTCTACGATCTGTCCTTCAAAAACAGCGTTGTTTTTGGCAGCCATTTCATTCACAAGGGCATTCAACCGCTGAAGGCGTTCTTTCTTCACTTCCATTGGGACGTTATCTTTCATTTTAGCAGCTGGTGTACCATCACGCTGGGAGTAAATGAACGTATACGCACTGTCATACTCTACTTCCTTCACAAGCTCCATCGTTTCTTCGAATTGCTCATCCGTTTCATTAGGGAACCCTACGATGATATCTGTTGTAAAGGTTGCGTTAGGCATAACCTTTTTAATCTTACTAACTAGTTCTAAATACGTTTCACGTGTGTAGCGACGGTTCATTAATTTCAGAACTTCATTGCTTCCACTTTGCACAGGAAGGTGAATATGATCAACTAAGTTACCGCCCTGACCGAGCACTTCCACAAGACGATCATCAAAGTCACGTGGATGGCTCGTCGTGAAGCGAACTCTAGGAATATCAATCTTATGAATCTCGTTCATAAGATCACCAAGTCCATACTCGATGTCTTCTAAATCTTTCCCGTAGGCGTTTACATTCTGTCCGAGAAGCGTCACTTCTTTATAGCCTTTAGCAGCTAAATGGCGTACTTCTTGAATAATATCTTCAGGGCGTCGGCTTCTTTCTTTCCCTCGTGTATATGGAACAATGCAATATGTACAGAATTTATCACAGCCGTACATGATATTAACCCATGCTTTGATTTCACCTTTTCTCGTTCTAGGAAGGTTCTCAATAATGTCGCCTTCTTTAGACCATACTTCCATGACCATTTCTTTACCGAAGACAGCTTGCTCCATCAGTTCTGGAAGACGGTGAATGTTATGTGTCCCAAAGATTAAATCAACAAATTGATGCTTTTGCATAATACGGTTTACGACAGATTCTTCCTGTGACATACACCCGCATACGCCAATGATTAAATCGGGATTTTCCATTTTCAACGGTTTTAGATGACCGAGCTCACCAAATACTTTGTTCTCCGCGTTTTCACGAATCGCACACGTATTTAGGAGAACAACATCCGCCTCTTTGACTTCCGTTGTAGCTTCAAAACCCATTTCTTCAAAAATTCCTGCCATTACTTCTGTATCGTGTTCATTCATTTGACATCCGTACGTACGAATCAAAAACTTTTTATCTTTCCCAAGGTTTTTAATATTCTCTGGAATTTCAAAATCGTAATGAACGTTTACATTTTCTTTCCCTCTGCGCTTGGCATCTTTTAAGTTAGGTGCCTGGTACGTTGTCTGGAAATATTTCGCGAAATCTTCCGTTGTTTTCTCTGTTTTCTTTACATTGATTTGCGAATCCAGACGCTGTTGTTCGTTCATGTCGTTCGACTCCTTTCTAATTAAAAAGGATGACCCTGCTATGAAAAAGAGCATAATGCTCCTAAACTTAGAAAAAACCTCGCTAATAGAAATCACTTCTATAAAAGCTTCGTTTTATACGTTATCCTTTATTGTCAATTAAGAAATGTGTAACTAATGGACATTCCTTTATTATAAGGGGTTCAGAGTATTTAATCAATAAAACCTGGAAAAGGAGTAAGCCCAGGATAGATGAACTAACGCAGATGTGGGTACAAAATTATCCTAAAAAAAGAGAGGGATCGCTCCCCCTCCATCTTTCATTTATAAAATTCCAAGCTCTTTTCCAGACTTTTCAAATGCATCTAGTGCTTCTTGAAGATCTTCTTTTGAATGTTGAGCCGTTACGATCGTCCGAACGCGGCCTTTTCCTTTAGCAACGGTAGGGAACGCGATGCCCTGCGCAAAGACGCCGTTCTCAAATAATTTATCAGAGAATTTATGTGTGAGCGCTTCGTCACCAATGATGACAGGTGTTACTGGTGTCTCACTAATGCCTGTGTCAAAACCAAGCTCTTTCAAGCCAGCTTTAAAGAACTTCGTGTTATCCCAAAGCTTCTCGATCAACTCTGGCTCTTCCACAAGAACGTCGATTGCCGCTGAGCAAGCAGCTGTTACAGCTGGAGGATGAGAAGTACTAAACAAGAATGGACGACCTTTATGGATCAGGTAATCGCGAAGTGTTTTTGTACTTGCAATGTAACCACCTAGAACGCCAATTGCTTTACTAAGCGTACCAACTTGGATGTGAACGCGTCCGTTTAAGCCGAAGTGGTCAACCGTACCGCGACCGTTCTCCCCAAGTACACCACTCGCGTGAGCGTCATCAACCATTACAAGCGCATCATACTTTTCACAAAGCTCGACAATTTCAGTTAGCGGTGCAATGTTTCCGTCCATTGAGAAAACACCATCCGTTACAACAAGACGTGTACGATAATCTTGTGTTTCTTTCAGTGCGTTCTCAAGGTCTTCCATGTCCGTATGCTTGTGAATACGACGTCCCGCTTTTGTTAAGCGAATGCCGTCAATGATCGAAGCGTGGTTTAATTCATCAGAAATCACGACGTCTTCTTTCGATAGGATCGCTGAAAGGACTGCTTGATTCGTTGCAAATCCTGATTGAAGAACGAGCGCCGCTTCTGTGTGCTTGAACTCAGCAAGCTTTTCTTCAAACTGTTCGTGCATTGAAAGCGTTCCTGCAATCGTTCGAACAGAACCTGTTCCTGCACCGTATTTTTCAACTGCTTCAATCGCTGCTTGTTTCATTTTCGGATGGTCCGTCAGTCCGAGATAGTTGTTTGATGACAGCTGAATGACGTTTTTTCCTTTAATCGTAACGCGTGACCCTTGAGCGGATTCAAGCGGAATTAAATTACGAAACACGCCTTCCTCTTGCATTTGATCAAGCTCTTCTTGGAGATATTCAAAACCTTTCATTGATCGGCCTCCTCATTATTATGTAATGGCTCAATTTGAGCCTTATGGATGTAATACTACCTTACCACATTTACCCTCGTTCATTAATTCGAAGCCTTTTTCAAAGTCTTCAAGCGGGAAGTGATGCGTAATCATTGGCTCCACATCTACCTGACCTGACTGCAATAATCCAGAAACCCGGCGCCGTGTTTCAAACATTTTTCTTCCAGTAATTCCTTGAACGGTAATCCCTTTGAAAACAATGTCATTTGTCACATCAATTTCAACTGGTCGCACCGGTAAACTTAGAATAGAAACGCGGCCACCGTTTGTCACCATTTTGAAGCCCTGGTTCATTGCAATCGGATGTCCTGACATCTCGCATACAACGTCAACGCCATGGCCATTTGTTAGCTCCTTCACAACTTGAAGAGGATCTTCATTTCGTGAATTAATGACGGTTGTTGCACCCATTTCTTTCGCAAGATCAAGGCGATAGTCATTTAAATCAAGTGCAATGACCTGTGATGCTCCTGCTGCTTTCGCTACACCTACAGCCATTATACCGATTGGCCCACAGCCAATGATCGCTACGGTCTTTCCTGCTACATCTCCAGCGAGTACAGTATGTACTGCGTTCCCCATTGGCTCTTGAACAGAAGCGACATCGAATGAAAGAGACTCAGGATTTTTTCCATATATTTTGTGATGGAAGAGCCACATATTCCGCAAAACAGCCGTCCGTATCAACACCAATGATTTTCGTATTTTCGCAAATATGAAACTTCCCTGTTAAACATTGTGGACATTGATTGCAGACAATATGAGTTTCAGCTGAAACATGATCTCCAACCTCAAGGTTAGTTACGTTCTTTCCTTTTTCTACAACCACTCCAGCAAATTCATGACCGAAAACATATGGAGGGTTTACGCGGCTCTGAGACCATTCATCCCACGTATAAATATGTACATCTGTTCCGCAAATCGATGTTGCTTTTACTTGAATTAATACTTCATTATCATTAATTTGTGGAATATCAACGGTTTGTAGCTGAGCACCCTTTGCACGTTCATGCTTTACAACCGCCTTCATTTTTCCTTCCACAGCGTACACCTCACTTTTTCAAAACATTCTCTAATCACTGTTATCACAACTATACTATCATTTATTATTTATCACGTAAAGGTAAACTGTCCTCCACACGCGGACAGTTATAGTTTTATTTATGGAATGGGATAACGACAAAATCCCCATAAAAAAAACCCTTCTACACAGAAGGGTTCATGTTAGTATTACATAAATTCAGCCATTAATTCCGAGAACTTCTCCTCTGGAAGCGATAGCTCCTGCTTCGATAAGGCATCTGCACTATATCCTCTTACGGACTCTTGATAAGAAGGACGATTAGGGTTGTGATATATAAGACCTTTTACCAATCCGTCGTGTTCCATTAATGTTTGCATCGCCATCATTCGATTTTTCGGATCATATCCTTCGATATCATTCAAGCTAATGAGGTTCTGTTTAAACCAGTCATACGTATTTACTTTGTTAAACGTAACGCACGGGCTAAACACATTAATTAAAGAGAAGCCTTTATGTTGAATTCCTTGCTCTATGATCGCTACAAGGTCCTTTAAATCTGTTGAAAAGCTTTGGGCCACAAAGCCACAGCCGCTTGAGAGCGCAAGTTCCATAATCGATAAAGACGACTCAATGGAACCTGTAGGCGTACTTTTTGTTTTAAAGCCTTCTGCACTCGTTGGAGAAGTCTGTCCTTTCGTTAGACCATAAATTTGATTGTCCATCACGATATAGGTAATATCAATATTTCGTCGCATCGCATGAATCGTATGCCCCATACCGATTGCGAAGCCGTCCCCATCTCCGCCTGATGCAATAACCGTTAATTCTCGGTTTGCCATCTTCACGCCCTGTGCAATAGGAAGGGACCTGCCATGTATCCCATGAAAGCCATACGCGTTAATATACCCACTTATACGACCAGAGCAACCAATGCCGGAAATTACAGCAAGATCATCTGGTTCAAGACCTACATTTGCTGCCGCGCGCTGAATGGCCGCTTGAACCGAGAAATCTCCACAGCCAGGACACCAGTTAGGTTTTACCTGATTCCGAAAATCTTTAAATGTGGCCATTCGCTAACATCTCCTTGCATTGTTGGTGGATGTCTCCAGGTAGAAATGGATTTCCATCGTATTTCAATAGACTTTCAATTTTCTCCCCATAACCTACATTCATTTTTACGAGACTTGCAAGCTGACCAGTCGCATTGTGTTCAATGACAATCACTTTCTTTGCAGCCTGTAACATTGGCCTAAGCTCATCTGCAGGGAAAGGATGGACAAGTCGGATTTGCGCGTGGTTTACTTTTAATCCATCTGCTTCAAGTCTTGGCATTACTTCTTCAATACTTCCTCTCGTCGAATTAAAACCAATCAGAAGCACATCTGGCTCTTCATGCTGCTCCACTTTAAAAATAGGCTGTGGAAATGATAAATTGCTGATTTTACGAAGCCTCTTCTCCATCTGATCTTTTCGATTCTGCGGAACCTCAGATGGCTTTCCTGTCTCATCATGTTCTACTCCTGTGACATGAAAAATACCATTTTTCGTTCCAGGAATCACGCGATTCGATATCCCATCATCAGTAACTTCAAAGCGTTTAAAATATGATTTATCTTCTCGCTCAGCGATTGCGTCATCATTTAACTTCCCTCGACGAATCTTGATTTTATTGTAATCGAGCGGTTCAACACTTTGTTTTCCTAATGATAATTGAAGATCAGATAGTAGAATGACCGGACACTGATATTCCTCAGCAAGATTGAATGCTTCAATCGCATCATAAAATGCTTCTTCCACGGTACTTGGTGCAATCACTATCTTAGGAATCTCTCCATGTGTGCCGTAAATCATCGCCAGTAAATCAGACTGTTCTTGTTTAGTAGGAAGTCCCGTACTCGGTCCCCCACGCTGCGTATCAACGATCACAAGAGGCGTTTCAGTAATACCAGATAAGCCTATAGCCTCCATCATAAGGGATAAACCTGGCCCTGCGGATGCGGTTAACGTTCGAACTCCTGCGTAATTCGAGCCAATGGCCATCGTTGCAGCCGCAATTTCATCTTCCGTCTGCACGACCGTCCCACCAAACTCTGGCAGCTTCTTAATTAAGTATTCCATGATTTCTGATGCTGGCGTAATTGGGTATGCAGCCATTAACCTTGCCCCTCCCGCCAGGGCACCAAGCGCGATCGCATCATTTCCAATCATGAACATACGGTGCTTTCCATCCGCTTTTTTAACGAAAGCGTTTGAACACGATTACCCGCGGATTCATTGTAAGCATCAGCGCCACGCTGAATCGCCTCCATGTTATTGTTCACAACTTTTTCGCCTTTACGGCCAAATATCTCTTCCACGACAGCTTGATACGTCGCAGTATCAATTCCTAACGCCGCGCTTGTTGCGCCAATTGCCACCATATTCTTCATCAGTGATGTCCCTAGCTCAGTTGCGATTTCAGTAAAGGGAATGATCACGAGCGTCGCCTGACATTTCTCAGGCTTCACTGGCTTGAATTTGGCATCACCGATAATAATTCCTTTACTATGAAGCTCATGAGCATTCACATCAATTGTTTCCTGATCAAACGCAATAAGCATGTCAAGGTCATCTGAGACCGCTCGAACTTCTTTCGTACTAACACGGATCTTATTATTCGTATGCCCGCCTTTGATACGGGACGAGAAATGCCGGTAACCATACAAGTAGTAGCCAAGTCGATTTAATGCGATCGCAAATATTTCTCCTGTACTATCTATTCCTTCACCCTGCTGTCCTCCAACTTTCCACGAAAGTTGTTCGATCATAACGTCCCACCCTTTCTAATCTAGTACCTGAAACCGCTTGCTTATATTACTAGTTCGAAATAGGATGATAATTCCCTGCTCACGAAGCTCACAATTACTAAATTCTTACTTACTCAGGCATTCTAGCCATAAAGTTTTCACCTAAAAACCCATTTACTTGGTCATCATTGTAATAACGATGTAGCTCCTCAATAAGTCGAGGATAGTCGCTGTAGCATGTTAAATCTTTCGGAACTTGATCAATTCCATCAAAATCAGAGCCAAGTCCGATATTTTCCGCGCCACCGAGGCTACAGATGTGTTCAATATGATGGATAATATCCGAAACACTTGCATTCCGGTCATTTCGTAGAAACTTAGGCACAAACGTCACGCCGATCAAGGAATTCTTTTCAATTAGCGCCGATAACTGTTGATTATCCAAGTTTCTTGGATGGGTGCAAATGGCTTTGGCATTCGAGTGAGAAGCGATGACGTAGCGCCCTTGCTCTAACACATCCCAAAATGCTCGTACTGAAAGATGCGAAACATCCGTCCACACTCGATGCTGGTTATGTAAATCGACAACGCTTCTTCCAAAATCAGTTAACCCTGCGCCCCTTGATTCAAGAATACCGTCTGCCGTTGCATTCCCATAATTCCACGTTAATCCAACCGATCGCACACCAAGTCGAATGAGCGTTTTAAGCCTTGTTGCTTCACTCCCTATTGCATCTACGCCTTCTAGCGTGAGCATCGCTCCTATTTTCCCATCAGGAAGCTGCTCTGCCTCTTTTTTGGAATAAACCGCAACAACATCCTCATATGGCTTGATAACCTTCTCATGGAAAATCTCAACCATTTCAAGAGCACAATCAAATTTAGCGGAAGCTGGCACGCTTTCTGGAACATAGATCGCAAAGAGCTGTAGCTTTGCTCCTGCCCTTCTCATTTGCTCAAGGTTTGTATGAAGTCCTTCCCCATTTTCAAAGGAAAGCGATGGATTTAACCACATTTTACATAATACGTCACAGTGTGCATCTACTATATTCATTAAGATCCCCCTTCATTCTTCTGCGTTTCAAATTAAAGTATAAAAAAACCTGTTTGTAAAAACAAACAGGTTTTTCTGACGGAATGATTTAGCGAGGCTCTACAATGAGCTTAATTGCGGTACGCTCTTCACCATCAATTAAAATATCGGTGAAAGCAGGGATACAAATGAGGTCAACGCCACTAGGTGCTACAAACCCTCTTGCGATGGCTACTGCTTTAACAGCTTGATTTAATGCACCTGCTCCAATCGCTTGAATCTCGGCATTACCGCGTTCCCTAAGGACGCCCGCAAGTGCACCAGCTACAGAATTAGGATTGGATTTTGCTGAAACTTTTAATATATCCTTTATAGCCCCTCCTTAATTTGATCATCCATTACCACTCTAGACTATATTCCTTGTAAGAAGCTTGTATTCCTGCTGTTTCCGTCATCTTTTCAAAACGTTTTAATCATAGAATGGATGGTCGTCATTGATCGCAATCCGTTGAATCTTTGTTGCCTTACCAGTTTTTGGATCTAGTGTTAAAAAGACCCCACTAAGTTGTTCCCGACCTTTTGTTACTTCAAACCTTACAGGCATTGTCGTAAGGAACTTCTTAATTACCGCTTCACGCTCCATACCAAGAATACCATCGTAAGGACCTGTCATTCCTGCATCTGTCATATAAGCCGTTCCACCTGGCAAGATGCGCTCATCAGCTGTTTGAACGTGAGTATGTGTTCCAACGACTGCCGTCACTCTTCCATCAAGATACCAGCCCATCGCCTGTTTTTCACTCGTTGTTTCTGCATGAAAATCAACAAAAATGACCGGTGTTCTCTCTCTCATCTCTTCAATCAGTTCATCCGCTTTACGGAACGGATCATCCATCGCAGGAAGAAACGTTCTTCCCTGCAAGTTAATGACACCTACTTCAACACCATTAATGTTCACAATCGTTGAACCGTTTCCTGGCGTTCCTTCTGGGAAGTTAGCTGGTCTAACGAGTTTAGGAGCACGATCGATAAATTCAAAAATTTCTCGGTTGTCCCATGTATGATTACCCATCGTAATGACTTGAGCGCCTGACTCAAGAAAGCCACGGTAGATCTTCTCTGTAATGCCGCGACCACTTGCCGCATTCTCGCCATTCACAATCGTAAAAGTAGGTTTGTATTTTTTCTTTAAGCGAGGTAAATAAGTAGAAATCATATTGCGTCCGGGAGAGCCAACAACGTCTCCAATAAAAAGTATATTCATTATAATGCTCCAATCTCTTAGTTCATTCTTTATCAGTTTATCAAAAGAAAGTATGATTCGTAAGTTTTAGGTGAAATTAAATAAAGCGATGCACGCGGCATCGCTTTATTTTGCATACTCAACTGCCCTTGTTTCACGGATGACCGTGACCTTAATGTGCCCAGGGTAGTCCAGTTCATTTTCAATTTTCTTCGTAATTTCTCGTGCGAGACGATATGATGAAACGTCATCAACAAGATCAGGCTTAACCATGATCCTGATTTCTCGGCCAGCTTGAATCGCGAATGATTTCTCAACGCCTTCAAACGACTCTGAAATTTCCTCAAGTTTCTCAAGACGACGAATATACGTCTCAAGTGTTTCACGACGCGCTCCCGGACGTGCAGCTGACAATGCATCGGCTGCTGCCACAAGCGTTGAAATTACTGATGTTGCTTCCGTATCACCATGGTGAGATGCGATTGCATTAATAACAACCGGATGCTCTTTATACTTCGTCGCAAGCTCAACGCCAATTTCAACGTGGCTACCTTCGACTTCGTGGTCAATCGCTTTACCAAGGTCATGAAGGAGACCAGCGCGACGTGCTAACTGTACGTCTTCTCCAAGCTCTGCGGCCATAAGGCCCGTTAGATAAGCAACTTCCATGGAATGCTTCAAGACATTCTGTCCATAACTTGTACGGAATTTCAAACGGCCCAGGATCTTAATGAGATCCGGGTGGAGTCCGTGAACTCCAATTTCAAATGTGGATTGTTCTCCAACTTCGCGAATGTATTCATCCACTTCCCTGCGTGATTTCTCAACCATTTCTTCAATTCGTGCAGGGTGAATTCTTCCATCCTGTACGAGCTTATCCAGGGCATTACGAGCAATTTCTCTTCGTATCGGATCAAAACCGGACAGAATAACTGCCTCAGGTGTATCATCGATAATCAAGTCAATTCCCGTTAACGTTTCAAGAGTTCGAATGTTTCGGCCTTCACGACCGATGATTCGACCTTTCATCTCATCATTAGGCAGGTTTACAACGGAAACCGTTGTTTCTGCAACATGATCCGCTGCACAGCGCTGAATCGCAAGCGAAAGTACTTCTCTCGCTTTCTTATCAGCTTCTTCTTTCGCATAGTTCTCGCGCTCTTTCACCATCTGCGCCAGCTCATGCTCAAGCTCCTGCTCACTTTCACGGAAGATGATTTGCTTCGCTTCTTCCCTTGTTAAACCGGAAATTCGCTGAAGCTCGTGTTGTTGCTCTTGAAGCAACTCCTCCACTTTGCCTTCCATCTCTTCAATTTGCCGTTGTTTTTTGGTGAGAGAGTCCTCTCTTCTTTCGAGGGAATCCTCTTTTTTGTCAAGAGTCTCACTTTTGCGATCAAGGACCTCTTCTTTTTGTACCAAACGATTCTCTTGTTTTTGTAACTCATTTCTGCGTTCACGAATTTCACGCTCAGCTTCAACACGAAGATTATGATTCTCGTCCTTCGCTTCAAGCATAGCTTCCTTCTTCAAAGCTTCAGCGTCGTTTTTACCTTCTTTGATAATCCGTTGCGCTTCCATTTCTGCACTGGAGATTTTCGCTTCAGCAATCATTTTGCGAACAAGAAATCCAACAACTGCTCCGACGACTGCAGAGACCAGCATAGTGGAGATGATGATCACTATATCCATCGAACTCACCTCCTCCTGCTATCAACTTGTTGGTTTGCTGTCATGTTAATTCTTAGTACCACTTGCAAAATTTCAATCCAGCACATTTCATCTGTTAAGAATAAAGTATAATTCTACTAGAAAATTATAATTATACAATTAATATTGTATCTTTCAGAGTAAAGGTTGTCAAGAGAGCACATCAGGGCAAAATCCCTTCAAATAACTCATTATTGCTCTTTTTTTCGCCTTGAACTCTTAGTGAAATTGCCTTGATTGAGCGGTCATTCACTGCCTGATCATGGAAATTCAGCTCTCTATATCAGTACAACGTTTCGTATCGACAGACTATGTAAGTAGATAAAAAGCCGGCCATTATGACCGACTTTCTATCAAGCGTCTTATTCTTCTTCAGGTAGAAGCGTATCTTTACCTGCAGCTGATTCATCTAGCTGCTTATCTGCATCAAGATTGTGATGAGCGCGAATACGCCCTTCAATTTCAGCTTCCATTGCTGGGTTTTCTTTCAAGAATTGCTTTGCATTTTCACGGCCCTGCCCAAGACGTTCGCCTTCGAAAGAGAACCATGCGCCGCTCTTCTGAACAATTTCAAGGTTTGAACCAATGTCAAGGATCTCACCTTGCTTAGAAATCCCTTCTCCGTACATAATGTCAACTTCTGCTTGTTTAAACGGCGGAGCGACCTTGTTCTTGACAACTTTAATACGCGTTTTGTTACCGACCATGTCGTTACCCTGCTTCAGCGTTTCAGCACGACGAACTTCTAATCGAACAGATGAATAGAACTTCAGCGCACGTCCGCCTGGAGTTGTTTCTGGGTTCCCGAACATAACCCCAACTTTCTCGCGAATCTGGTTAATAAAGACCGCGGTAGTTTTGGATTTATTAATCGCACCTGAAAGCTTACGAAGCGCTTGAGACATTAGACGCGCCTGCAAACCAACGTGTGCATCTCCCATTTCACCTTCGATTTCTGCCTTTGGTACAAGAGCAGCTACGGAGTCAACTACAACCATATCAACTGCACCGCTTCGTACGAGAGCTTCAGCAATTTCTAGGGCTTGTTCTCCTGTATCAGGTTGAGAAAGTAGTAGCTCATCGATGTTAACACCAAGCTTTTCTGCATAAACCGGATCCAGAGCGTGCTCAGCATCAATAAAAGCAGCCTGGCCACCGTTACGCTGTACTTCTGCGATAGCGTGAAGGGCAACTGTTGTTTTACCAGAAGATTCCGGGCCGTATACTTCGATAACACGACCTCTTGGATAACCGCCCACACCAAGAGCAATATCAAGAGCCAGTGAACCAGTTGATACTGTAGAGACTCTTTGCTCAGCTTGTTCGCCGAGTTTCATGATTGAACCTTTACCGAATTGTTTTTCTATTTGTCTAAGTGCCATATCTAAGGCAGCTTTACGATCACTCACGAATGAATTCCTCCTCGTTATTAAACTATCACTATCATATCTCTTTTTAGGTGATTTGCCAATAGAAAACCGAACATTTATTCGTCTTTTTTTATTTTCTACCCTATTGACTTTTCACGTCCCGATTATTATAACTTGATAAAAAAAGAAAGAAGAACGATCAGCCCCGGTAGTGAAGCTGATCGTTCTATTTTATACTCTGCTTTTTTGTGGTTTAGCTGGTTCAAGGTGGATTGATTTACCATCAATACCGCCAGCTCGAAGCGCTTCATAGACGAATGGTGCAACGTCTTCGTGCACTTCAAAGAATGAGAATTTCTCAAAAATATCAATGCGGCCAACAGACTCTGTATCAACGCCAGCCATCACAGAAAGCTCACTTAAAAGTTTCTTTGGATGAAGATCAATATTACGTCCTACATTTAAGAAGAAACGAACCATTCCATTCTGACCGCCTGTTTCACCAAAGTTATATTCGGAAGGAGTCGTGTTCTGCTTCTGCTGAATGGCGTTCTCAAGGAAAGCTTGAACAAGATCTTCTGCGTTATATTTAGCTAAAAGAAGCTCGGTTGTTTCACGAGCAGTCGAATCAGACTTTTGCTTTTTCAACTGCTTTTCAACAGATTTTACAATGTTATCAAGATCAACCGTTTCATCCTGAAGCGGCTCAGCAGATAGGTTCAATTTGATTTTTGATTCAATGGATTGAAGGAAACGCATGTCTTTAGGCGTTACGAGCGTTAACGCAATTCCTTTGTTCCCAGCGCGACCTGTACGTCCAATACGGTGAACATAGCGTTCTGGGTCCTCAGGTATATCATAGTTGATCACGTGACTAACGTGAGCAACGTCAATTCCACGAGCTGCGATATCTGTTGCAACAAGGAAATTCACTTGAGATTTTCTAAAGAGATTCATTACCTTCGAACGCTGCTGTTGCGTTAAATCTCCGTGAAGTTCTTCTGCTCGATAGCCACGCTTTTTCAATGACTCTGTTACTTGAGCTGCCCCTTTTTTTGTTTTGGTAAAAATAATGCCGAGGCGAATGTCTTCACTTTCGATGACGCGACAAAGCGTATCGAATTTATCACTTTCAAATGTTCTGTAATAAACCTGCTCTACCGTATCCGCTGTTATATCTCCTTTAGAAACGGAAATCGTAAGTGGATTCTTCAAATATTTGCTGGAGAGCTTACGGATTGGTGCAGGAATTGTAGCTGAGAATAAGAGCGACTGGCGATTAGCCGGCAGCTGCTTGAAAATAAGTTCAATATCATCAATAAAGCCCATATCAAGCATTTCATCTGCTTCATCTAAAATAGCTGTATGAACGTTATCTGTGCGAAGTGTTTTACGTTTCAAGTGATCGAGCATGCGTCCTGGTGTTCCTACAACTATGTTAACGCCTCTCTTTAATGCACGGATTTGATGATAGATTGGCTCCCCACCGTAAACGGCAAGAACATTTAACCCTTTGTATTTAGAAAGCTTCTGAAGCTCAGTCGCAACCTGCATAGCAAGCTCACGTGTTGGTGTGAGAATGATGGCTTCAGGTCCTCCGATTTTTTTCACTTTTTCAATAACAGGAATACCAAAAGCAGCTGTTTTTCCTGTACCGGTCTGTGCCTGACCGATCATATCTCTACCTTCTAAAATTGGTTCAAGTGCTTTCTCCTGAATCGGGGTCGCTTCTTTGAAACCAAGTTCGAGCACAGCTTTTCTAACTTCATTTGACAATGCAAAGTCTTCAAAATTCTTCATACGTACGTTATTCACCTTTCTAACTTCAATAATGTATTCAATCCATGATTCACAGTGCGTTTACGGATGGCATGACGGTTCCCTGCAAGATTGAGGGCGACCACTTTCTCACCAGATGGTGCTGCAACACCAATAAACACTGTTCCAGGTTCTTTCCCTTCACTAGGATCTGGACCTGCAACACCTGTGAAACTGATGCCGACATCGGTTTTATATCTCTCTTTTACGCTTCTAGCGAGTTCAATTGCACATTGTTCGCTTACGGCACCGTATGCTTCTAGTGTCTCATTTGATACGCCGATCTCGCGCTTTACTTCGTTAGAGTAACACACAACCCCACCATAGAAAAGTGATGACGCTCCAGGGAGATCCGTTATTTCCTGACTAAACATACCGCCTGTAAGGCTTTCTGCTGTTGATATAGACCAATCACGGTCGCTAAGAAGTGAGAAGACTTCTTTTGCGAGTGTTGTCTCTCCATAGCCATATAAATAGGAGCCTACACGTGCATCAATTAATTTTTCTGTTTCATCAATTAACTTATCCGCTTCTTGTTTAGTGTCGGCTTTAGCTGTCAATCGAAGCGTAACTTCCCATTCCCCAGCTAGCGGGGCAATCGTCGGGTTCGTTTGCTGATCAATCAGATCTTCTAGCTCTGCTTCAAGCCTTGACTCTCCAATGCCAAAGAATCGAAGCACGCGGGATACAATCGTATCACCTTGCTTCAACTGACCAAGTAAATAGGGTTCAGCATAGTTCGTGAACATTGGATAGAGCTCTTTAGGTGGTCCTGGAAAAAGCATATATGTGTGGTTGTTAGCCGTAACAGCCATACCCGGGGCCATACCATTGTCGTTACGAAGTACTGTAGCTCCGTCTAACACGAGCGCTTGCTTGCGATTATTCTCTGACATGGGAGCGCCCGTTTTTTTATAGTAATCCTGGATGTTTTCCATTGCTTCTTCGTTATAGACTAATTTTTTATTTAAAGTACTAGCAATCGTCTCTTTCGTTAGATCATCTTTAGTAGGTCCAAGGCCACCTGTGAAAATCAACAAATCAGAGCGAGACTCTGCAACTTCAATAACTTGTTTTAATCGTTCACTGTTATCACCGACGGCTGTATGGTAAAAAACATTAATACCAAGATCAGCCAAACGAGTTGAGATGAATTTTGCATTTGTGTTGGCGATTTGTCCAAGTAGTAACTCTGAACCGATTCCAATAATTTCTGCATTCATTTTGTAACCATCCCTTCTATCCGAAGCAAGGTGTTTCCTTGTTTCCATAGCTCATAATTTCTCTACACCTATTATACATTGGTTTACCTTTAACGTATAAGGAAGCGCCTTGAAAACAATGGGAAATTTACCTATTCGATCGCTTATTCGCTTATTAAAGAGGTTTCAAAAGGGAACAGATTAATCTGTTCCCCTAGGGTGTTAACGTGATTTAAGTAGTACCTGACGATTTTTAGAAAAGTAATCCCACCCAGAATAAACTGTAATAATAAGTGCTGCCCATAGCGAAATCGTTGCAAAAGGAAAACCAATCGCTTCGAATGGCACATTTTCAATTAACAAAGCAATGATCGCGATAATTTGGATCCATGTTTTTAACTTACCAAGGTTGCTTGCCGCTAGTACTTCTCCTTCTGAAGAAGCAACTAGCCTAAGCCCTGTGACCGCAAATTCACGACTAAGAATAACGACAACAATCCATGCTGGCGCAGCACCGAGCTCAACAAGCGAGACAAAGGCTGACGTAACGAGCAGTTTATCAGCCAGAGGATCCAGGAATTTCCCAAGATTCGTGACAAGGTTATGCTTTCTAGCTATGTAGCCGTCAATCCAATCGGTTACTGAGGCGAAAATAAAGATCGCTGTAGCAACTAAATGGGAATTTAGCAAGACAGCTCCCGCTATTTCTGTTTCACCAAGCGGTAAGGGCGCTAGAAGAAAAATTAGAAATACAGGAATTAAAAAAATGCGTGATACTGTAATTTTATTAGGCAAATTCAAGTGTGTTCCTCCTAAATGTCATTTAACCTATCAGATCATGTGATAAGGGGTAGCCACTTTCTTCAACAGTTTTCATTAGCTGTAAGATGCGTACCAATTCCCCTCACTAAATCGTATTCTATTCTAACACTGTTTCTTTCATGCAGAAAGGAAAACTTCACCATTACCAATCGTAAGAAAAGGAGTCATCTAATCAAGATGACTCCTTTAACTTACTCGGCTTTTTTGAAATTGAACGTCACATTTTGAACAACAGGTTCTTTTGGAATCTTAATCTTTTCCCCGTTTACAAACACAGCGACATTTGGCGAACTCCCTAAACGAAGTGTTGCTGAAGCTTCACTTGATAAGTCTTCCGTCACGTCTTTCCCTTTGGCAAGACTTTCATATACGTACTTCTTATCACTAGCGCCAGTTAGAGCGACCCAACTACTGCCTGATGCTTCTAACTTCACTTCAAACTTCTCTGCATTCGTAATCTCATACGTAGAACGATCAGCGCTGCTGTCTACCTTCTTAATTTCCATTTCAGGGGCAGGCTCTTCTTCAGGTTCTTCAGCAGGCTCTTCTTTTTCCTTTTCTTCATCTTCTTTCGGTTCCTCTTCAGGTTTCTCAGAAGATGCATCGTTTTCAGAGTCGCTCACTTCATCTGAATCAGGTGCACTGCCGCTGTTCTCATCGCTAGAAATTTGTTCCTCCGCCTGGTTTGTTGTAGCATTCTGGTTTGTCGTTTGATCACCGCTTTGGACGACATACCAGATCAATGCTGCCACGCCTACTATCAACAAAATGACAAGTATAGACGGAAATACGGAAGACCATTTGGAAGAAGCTGATGAAGATTTGCTTGGCTGAGATGGCCTTCTCATTTTCCTTGGTGGTAAACTCTCCGGCACATCTGCACTTGCTTTAGGGATCTCTGAAGCATATTCCTCAAGAAATTCCTCTCCGTTAAAGCCAACTGCTTCCGCATAGTTTTTAATAAATGCACGCGTATAAAAATTACCTGGAAGCAGTTCGTAATTTCCTTCTTCAATCGCATGAAGATAGCGTTTCTGAATCTTTGTAATGGACTGAATTTCCTCGATTGATAATCCCTTATCACTTCGAGCCTCTTTCAGACGTTGACCTAGCTCTGTCAATGAAAAACACCTACCAATTAGTTAAAGTCTAAGCTTGAAAATCCAGAAGATTGATTTTCAATTACCTGATATGTAATTTCTTGTTCCGGATCGTCTCGCAATTCAATTATATAATCAAAATCGTTCATCGTATACTCTGTTTCTTGAACAAATATATCAGGATGCTCGACAACCTTTGTTGCTGGGAGCCTCATAATATCACGAAGCACCTGCCAATGCCGTTCAGATGCTCGTCTCGCAGATACAATCCCATCAATTAAAAAGATATGATCACTGTTAAGTTCATCGTCAGCGACTTGCGTTCGAACCGTTTGTTTCAACATCGTTGAAGATAAAAACACCCAACGCTTGTTCGCACAAACACTTGAAGCAACGATCGACTCAGTTTTGCCAACACGCGGCATCCCTCTTATTCCAACAAGCTTATGACCATCTTGTTTAAAAATTTCTGCTAGAAAATCAACAAGTAGTCCAAGCTCGTCTCGAATAAAACGAAACGTTTTCTTGTCATCCGCATCACGCTGTATGTACCTACCATGCCGAACAGCAAGACGATCTCGCAATTTCGGTTCTCGCATCTTTGTTACAGTAATATTGTCCATTGTATTTAAAATAGATTCCAAACGCTCAATTTGCTGAATTTCATCAACCAGAAGAAGCAAGCCTCTTCGCATATCATCGACACCATTAATCGTAATAATGTTAATGCCTAGCATTCCTAATAAGGACGCCACGTCTCCAAGAAGACCCGGTCTGTTTTTATGAATTTCATATTCAAGATACCATTCCTTCTTCTCCATATGCCAACTCCTTTAGCCACAAATTTCCTATGTTCCTTTAATCATAAATGATTTTCATAAAGGTTAAAAGAGATGAATCGGGATTTTATTTACTTTTCTTACATCATTTGTTCCATTTCATAGAAAAAGAAGGGTGTTTAGACACCCTCCTTCTGTAAAAAATTATTTATCTTTCGTTTTGAACGAGCTTAACCATCATATTTGCGATCGCATGCTGTTCTTCTTCGCTAGCTACATGCCATAAGTCAGCAAGAAGCTGTTCTTGATCATTTTTCGCTTTTACTCCATCAGCAAGGTATCCGCCGATCTGGTAAGCAACATCTGAGACAACTTCCTGAGAAAGTCCTTGCTGTTCGCCCTGATTTAAGCGATCGTGCAAGAACCCTTTCCACGAATCAAAATTATCTAGTACAGACATCTATATCCCTCCTTTATCAAGTCATCACCTATATGTTGTCTCGAAGGAAAGGACATTATGCATCGTTTTTTACAGCCAGGCACCATCAACTGAAATAATTTGACCGCTTATGTAAGAAGCTTGATCGGAATCTAAAAAGGTAATAAGCGATGCCACTTCCTCAGGTTGTCCAGGTCGTCCCATTGGAATGTCATCGATTAACAATTGTTCGTCCTCTCCTGTCAAACGGGCATTCATTTTCGTTGCAATAAAGCCTGGTGCCACAGCGTTCACTCGTATTCCGCTTGGACCTAACTCTTTCGCAAGACCCTTTACAAACGCATTTAGTCCGCCTTTAACAGAGGAGTAGACAACTTCACATGATGCGCCTGTTAATCCAAATACAGAAGAAACTACAATAATTGAACCGCTTTTCTTTCGAACCATTTCATTGATATAGTGCTTTGCAAGCTTAATGGACGAGGTTAATTGCAGCTGAATCATCGCTTCAATTTCTATATCCGACATATCGGTCAATAAGCCAAAAAAACTGTTGCCAGCGTTTAGAATAAGGGTGTCGATGCCCTGTACTTGCTCTGTTAAGTGACGCGCTCCATCCTTACTAGCTAAATCCGCCTGTACTGCAAATAGATTCGCCTCCGGATATGCTGCCTTTAATTCAAGAATAGAACGTTCATTTTTGTGAAAATGAGCGTATACCCGCTCCCCTTTATGAATATATGCAGCAGCAATGGCCTTACCAATCCCGCCGCTCGCCCCGGTTATTAAAACATCTTTCACTAAGTATCTCCCTTTCTTTAAACTCATCTCATCACTAATTTTTAATTTAAAGATCAGTGAAAAAGCACCCAGTTGGGTGCTTTCTAGGATTTTGGAACGACCTGACACACTGTAAATGATTCTTCAGCAAAGTGTCCCTTAACCGCCTCTTCAATGTCTTTCGCTGTAATTGACTCAAGCATTGGAACAACTTCAAATAGATCCATGTCATTAAAGCGATAGCGTGTGAATTGATTCGCAATAAATTCTGGAGAATTTAATGCTCGTAAGAAACTACCGATCTTTTTCTTACGGATTCGCTCGAGCTGATCCGTATCAACTGACTCATTCTTAAACGATTGAATCATTGAAAACAAACGATCTGCTAGCTCATCTGGTGAGCTTGTATTGCTTCCTAAGATGGAGAAACCGAATTTCTCTTCTTCTGTAAAATCATACGAAAAGCTCTGATCAATAAGTCCTTCATTATAAAGCTTCTCGTAATTCTCCGAGCTCTGTCCGAACATCAAATCAAGCGCAAGATTAATGGAAAGCTCGTGCTTCAGAAGATCCTCTCCCTGACGCCCTGGATTTGGTTCTTTAAATCCAACGAGGCACTTCGCCACTTGTACAGACATCGGAAGAACTTTCTTCTTCTCTGCCACCTTTTGAGGTTCCTCATCAAAAAATCGTTCAATCGGTGGCTGATCTTTGTAAGATTTCGCCGCCTGATTTTTCTCTACAAAGGACATGATTTCATTCGGTTCCACGGCACCAACAACGAATAGCACCATATTTGATGGATGATAGAATGTTTCATAGCACGTATATAAAGATTCTTTCGTGATTTTGGCGATGGATTCGATCGTCCCAGCAATATCAATTTTAACAGGATGATGGTGGAACATATTTTCAATCACACCAAAATACGCGCGCCAGTCGGAATTGTCATTATACATTTCAATTTCCTGACCGATAATCCCCTTTTCCTTTTCAACACTTTGGTCACTAAAGTACGGATCTTGAACAAAATTAACAAGTGTTTCAAGGTTTTGCATCACGTTCTGTGTTGTTGAAAACAAGTAGGCCGTGCGTGTAAACGACGTAAAGGCATTTGATGAGGCACCCTGTTTACTAAAATCTTGAAACACATCCCGATCTTCCTTCTCAAACATTTTGTGCTCAAGGAAGTGAGCAATGCCATCGGGAACTTGAACATTCTCCGAACCGTTTAATGGTACGAAATGATTATCAACCGAACCATATTTTGTCGTAAACGTTGCATAAGTTTTGTTAAAACCTTTTTTTCGGAAGGACATACACATCAAGTCCGTTGTCCATCGTTTGGTGGTAAAGAGTCTCTTGTAGTTGGTTAAATGGAATAGTTTTCATGATTAAGCCTCCTCGCCTTTTAAGAAATAAACGGTATCAAGCTTAACCTTATCCGCAACTGCTAAAATGTCCTCTTTGGTTACAGCTTCGACTCCGTCGAGCCACTCCTCAATGGTGCGTAGCTTTTGAGAAACCACACCATGGTAAAGAAGTTCCACCATGCCCTTCGCATCATCGACGGTTTCAAGCAGCTGATTACGAATCATTGTTTTCGTTTGCTTCATTTCTTCTTCGTTAAATTCGCCATTTCCCATCGCTGTAAGCTGTTCTTTAATGATATCAACCGTTTTCTTATAGTTTTTAAATTCAATTCCTGACATCACGATAATTAAACCTTTGTGGCTTTCATAACGTGAAGCTGCATAATAAGCGAGACTTTCTTTCTCACGCACGTTTCGGAACAGCTTAGAATGCGAGAAACCACCAAACATACCGTTAAACACTTGAAGAGCAAAATATTCATCGTCAGCATACCCAACGCCTGAACGAAAGCCCATGTGAAGCTTTCCTTGCTTAATTTCCTGTGTTTCTAAAATTTCTTTCTCTTCTACATCAAGTGACGCTTTTTGTGTCGCCTCAGAGCCACGATCGGTCCGTTCTTTAAAAGGAAATAGTTCCTTAACGACCTCTTCAGCATGAACTCCCTCTAAATTGCCAACTAAATAAAGATCAATCTCATCTTCAGCACACACTTTTTTGTAGAAATCATAAAGAGATTTAGCCGTTACACGATCGACTTCTTCTTTCTCCCCATATACATGAAGTCCAAACGCTTCGTTTGGAAACATTTCTTGCGTAAGTCTCATATTAGCAAAACGCATCTTATCATCATAAATAGACTGAATGCGTTGTTTCATCGTACGCTTTTCTTTATCCACAATAGAAGAATCAAAGCTAGTTCCATCCGTTTTTGGATTCATGATTACTTCTGAAAGGAGAGAAAGAGCTTTTTTGAACAAAGGTTCATCTTCCGAAAGGAACTTCTCATTCGCAAAATCCATCCGGAACGTCATAATATGAAAATCGCCCTTCTTAGCAAGATCCACACCAAGCGTTGCACCATAAAGCTTCTCAAGCTCAGTCCTCACTGCTTTAGACGAAGGATAATTCTCCGTCCCGCTTTGCAACACATGAGGCAAAAGAGCCCTCTCCGTTACCGTCTCTTCAGTCAAACGCGCCTTAAATTGAACCACTACCGTTGTTGTTTTATATTTATCCGTTTGTATCCTATGTAGCGTCAAACCGCCGCACGAGGTTTTCTCATGAGGGATAATAGCCATTGACCTCACTCCTTTTTAAAATCCATTAACTACCATCAGAGGAAACTGAAACTTACCCCCTTTATACCATAGTATGTGTAATAGTGTAAGCAATTAGTACTTTTTAAAAGAAAAACGGAAGTGAGCGGTTAGGGTCGACAAGCGCTGGAGGCCTTTCATTTGAACACGGTCTTTGTGTTCGGATGAAAGGGTGAAGCGATCGAGACCCTGCTCACTGCAGCTAGACACGAAAAGCGAAGACGAGCGTTTAGAAACGGAGATATTGGAGCTCTTGAACTAGAACACGCTTTTTGTGTTCTGGTGAAAGAGTGAAATATCGCAGTTTCTGCGAGTCGTAGCTGGATCAAGAAAAGCGGAAGTGAGCGGTTAGACACGACAGGCACTGGAGCCCTATAAATTGAACACGGTCTTTGTGTTCGAGTTATAGGGCGAAGTGACCAAGTGTCTGCTCACTGCAGCTAGACCCGAAAAGCGAAGACGAGCGTTTAGAAACGGAGATATTGGAGCTCTTGAACTAGAACACGCTTTTTGTGTTCATTTTTTTGGCTGAAGCGATCGAGAGGCTGGGCGATGCAGCTAGGAACGCTTAAAAACAAAGATTAAAATCCTAGAACCATCTCCCCCCCAAAAAACTACTCATACGAAAAAGCTCTCCGTTTTCACGAAGAGCTTCGCCCCGACGTTATCGCTTTCCTTTCTCATACGGCTCGCCAATCGCTTTTGGCGCATCCGCTCGTCCAACTAGACCTACAAGGGCAAGAATAGTTAAAACATAAGGAGAGATTAGAAGATAAACTTCTGGAATTTCTTTTAAACCAGGAATCTGCTGTCCAGTAATACTGAGCGACTGAGCAAGACCGAAGAAAAGGGCTGCTCCCATTGCGCCAAGCGGATGCCACTTCCCAAAGATCATAGCAGCAAGTGCCATAAAACCTTGTCCAGAAATCGTTGCGTGGCTAAAGTTACCGGCAATCGATGTCGCATAAACTGCACCACCAAGACCAGCAAACCCACCACTTAGCATAACCGCTACATAGCGCATTTTTGTCACGTTGATTCCCATCGTATCAGCAGCCATCGGGTGCTCCCCAACAGAGCGAAGACGAAGACCAAACGGCGTTTTATAGAGAACCCACCATACGACGAATGCTAGCACGATCGCAATGTATGACGTATAATACGCACTTGAGAAAAACAATGGTCCAATAAACGGAATGTCACTTAAGAAAGGCACATCCGTTTTATAAATACGTTCCTGAATAATTGGAGTTTGACCAGCGTCAAAGATTTTCTTCACAAGGAAGATTGCAAGACCAGCAGCTAGGAAGTTAAGGGCTACACCACTTACAACCTGATCAGCTTTAAGCGAAATACTTGCAACAGCGTGAAGCAAGGAGAACAGCATTCCAACGATAATCGCTACAACAAGTGAAAACCAAGGTGAAGCTACCCCCATTCCCCACTGTTCGCCTAGAATTGTAAATAACGCACCCGTGAAAGCCCCCATTAACATTAAGCCTTCTAGTCCAATGTTAACAACACCTGACCGTTCACTGAATACTCCACCAAGAGCAGTGAAAATCAGGGGAGCTGCTGAAAAAATAGCGGCAGGAATAATGAGCTGAAGAATCTGCATAAAATCCATTAAATTTTCCCCCTTTTGCTCACCCTGTTGCTGATCCAGTGAATCAAGTAACTGGATGCGACAAAGAAAATAATCATCGCAATCACGATTTCAACTAACTGTGTTGGTACCTGTGCCACAGACTGCATGTTGAGAGCTCCAATTTTCAGTCCGCCAAATAACGCTGAAGCAAGAACAACACCTAGTGCACCATTTGCACCAAGAAGCGCAACTGCGATTCCGTCAAATCCAACTCCTGTAAAGTCAGCCATAACGGTCATATAGCCGTATGTGCCAAGCCCTTCCATTGCCCCAGCCGCTCCTGCAAAAGCCCCGGAGATAACCATAGAAAGGACAATGTTGCGTTGAACATTAATTCCTGCATATTCTGAAGCATATTTATTAAATCCAACCGAGCGAAGTTCGTACCCTGTCGTTGTTTTCCAAAGAAGGAACCACATAATAATTGCTCCGATAATCGCCACTACAAAACCATAATGGAGACGTGAAAAATCCGTAATCGATTCTAGAAACGGAGATTGCAACGAAGCCGATGCATTAATTTGATCCGTTCGCTCGCCAGGAGCAAGTAAATACGTACGAATAATCGCGTTCACAACATGAAGGGCTACATAGTTCATCATGATCGTCGTAATAACTTCATGTACATGATATTTTGCTTTCAAGAAACCAGGTACAAATGCCCAGAGAGCTCCGGCAAGACCTGCCGCTAAAATAGCGAGTGGAATGTGAACAATAGGACTTAGTCCTTCAAACTGTAAACCAATATAAACCGATGCAAGCCACCCAACTAAAAGTTGGCCTTCTACTCCGATATTAAACAGCCCTGTACGGAAAGCAAACGCAACCGCTAGACCAGACAAAATAAGCGGCGTCATTTGCCGAACGGTTTCACCCATTACATACGTATTGGAGAATATCCCGTTAAACAATGCTGCGTAAGCAACAATCGGGTTGTATCCACTAACAAGCATAATAATACCGCCAACGAGTAATCCTAGTGCTACTGAAAGCAACGGCACTGTAATGCCAGACCACTTCCCTTTTAATAACTTCATGAAGTCTCACCAGCCTTTTTGCTCTTTGCACCAGCCATCAAAAGTCCAAGCTCTTGCTCAGTTGTTTCTTCTGGCTTGACGATCGCCACTATTTTCCCTTCATAAATAACCGCAATACGGTCACTCACATTCATAATTTCTTCAAGTTCGAAGGAAATAAGAAGAACTGCTTTACCATTGTCACGTTCTTCTACTAATTTAGAGTGAATAAATCCAATCGCACCTACATCAAGTCCACGTGTAGGCTGTGCCGCAATCAATAGATTGGGACTTCGATCGATTTCACGTGCGATAATGGCCTTCTGCTGGTTCCCACCAGAAAGCGCACGAGCAGGCGTCATCTCACTTGGAGTCCGCACATCATACTCTTTAATCAATGATTTGGCCTTATCCATAATGGTTGAAAAATTTAAAATGCCATTTCTAGAGAAGGGTCTTTTATAATAGGTCTGAAGAACCATATTTTCGCCAATCGAAAAATCTAACACAAGCCCATGCTTATGCCTATCCTGTGGAATATGAGCAATACCGCTTTCCGTTACACGACGCGGTTTCCAATTTGTTATGTTTTTTCCGCTAAGCTTGATACTTCCAGATTTTGATTTACGTAATCCTGTAATCGACTCAATTAATTCTGATTGTCCATTACCATCTACTCCTGCAATCCCGACAATTTCTCCTGCACGGACAGTTAAGTTCATACCGTTTACAACTGGTACTTTACGTGCATCTTCTACTACAAGGTTACTGATCTCAAGCGTTGCATTAGAAGGCTCTGAAGGCTTTTTCTGAATTGAAAAGTTTACTTCACGTCCGACCATCATAGAAGCTAATTCATCCTGATTCGTATTCGCAACATCAACAGTACCGATCCCGACACCTCGACGAATAACAGTACAACGATCACTTACTTCCATAATTTCTTTCAGTTTGTGTGTAATCAGAATGATTGATTTCCCTTCAGAAATCAGCTTTTTCATAATTGTGATAAGTTCTTTAATCTCCTGAGGAGTTAACACTGCAGTAGGCTCGTCAAAAATTAAGATGTCTGCTCCACGGTATAGCGTTTTTAGAATTTCCACACGCTGCTGCATACCTACGGATATTTCTTCAATCTTCGCATTTGGATCGACTGCAAGACCATATTGCTTTGAAATAGCTTCTACATCTTTAGCAGCCTGCTTTAGGTTAACCTGACCTTTAGCAGTTGGCTCATTCCCAAGAATAATGTTCTCCGTTACGGTAAATTTTTCAACAAGCATAAAGTGCTGGTGAACCATTCCAATTCCGAGTTCATTCGCTACATTTGGATCTGTAATATTAACCTTCTTACCGCGAACGTGTATTTCGCCTTTTTCAGGCTGATAAAGCCCAAATAAAACATTCATCAAGGTTGATTTCCCTGCGCCATTTTCACCAAGAAGGGCATGGATTTCCCCTTTTCTTAGCTGTAACGTAATATTGTCATTTGCCACAATCCCAGGAAATTCTTTACGGATATTTCTCATTTCAATGACGTATTCCATGTAGATGCCACTCCCTTATCCAAAGCATGAAACAAAGGCTAGTCTATGAAAATACTAGCCTTCGTCCCATATTTGGCTATAATGTAGGTGAGATTTCTAGAAATCCATCACGCTCAGAAAACGTAAAGGACGATCTCTTATAGAGAGCTTTCGAATTCTTTGTACTCATCGTCAGTACTTGGAACTTCCAATTCGCCGCTCTGAATTTTCTCTTTATACTCTTCTACTTTTTGTAGTGCTTCTTCAGATACATTTTCTTGTGATTCAGCAATACCTACGCCATCTTCTTCAAGACCAAACTCTGTAACTTTTCCTCCTGGAAAGTCGCCGTCCATTGTTTGCTTGGAAACTTCAATAACAGCTGTATCCACACGCTTCACCATAGAAGTTAGCGTTACGTTCTCAGGCATTCCTTCTTCATGCTGATCACGGTCAACACCGATAACCCAAACTTTTTCACCGTTTTTCGCACGGTTCTTCGCTTCAGTGAATACGCCATTTCCTGTTCCGCCAGCTGCATGATAAATGATATCCGCGCCTTTATCATAAAGAGTACCTGCAATAGCCTGTCCTACTTCTGCTGCGTTGAAATCATCCGCATATTGTGTGAATATCTCAGCATCAGGATTAACGGATTTCACTCCGGCTTTAAATCCACTCTCAAACTTCTTGATTAATTCAGAATCAACTCCACCGATAAAACCAACTTTGTCAGTTTCAGATTGCATTCCAGCGATAACTCCTACTAAGAATGAACCCTGGTGCTCTTTGAAAGTAATACTTGCTACGTTCTCCATTGGCTCGCCATCTTCCGTTACAGCTACACTATCAACAAGAGCAAGCTGAGAATCTGGCTTTTGTGTTGCAATTGTTTGAATATCTTGTTGCATAAGGAATCCAATTCCGAAGATCAAATTATAATCTTCACGAATTAAGCCTGAAAGGTTTGGTTGATAGTCACTTGCTGCAGTTGACTGAACATATTTAAAACCTTTGTCTTTCTCAAGTCCATTATCTTTTCCAAACTGCTGAAGACCTTCCCAAGCAGATTGGTTAAATGATTTATCATCCACACCGCCTGTATCAGTTACCATCGCAACTTTAAAGTCGCTGCTTTCGCCTTCACTGCCTCCGCCGCCAGAACTTTCATTATTCGTATCTCCCGTTCCACAAGCTGACAAAAGCGTACCTGCAGCTAATACAGCTGACAACATAAATCCGTACTTCTTCTTCATCTTAATCCCCCTAATGTTTTTTAAACGCCGCCCGCTCTCTCTTCTCTCTATCGAGCTATGCTTTGTTTGGTCGCGTTTTCATTGCCCAATAAAAAATAATATGCATGAGAAACGGCTCTGAAACACGCATGAAATATTTTTGAAAAAATAGTCATATTTCGACAATAACTATACCATTTTCAAGGAGATAAAGGAATAGTTTTTTGAAAAAAAGCCCGATTACCAATATTTAAAATGATAGAATTTCTAACACAAATGGCCAATTCTTTTCGTTTTTCTCATTCCGATTTGTCGTCACTAGGATAAAAACACATAAAAAAGAAGCACAACCCTTAACTGGATTGTGCTTCTTCCCCTTTACTAACGAGAACTTCACGAGGTTTACTGCCCTCATAAGGTCCTACGACGCCTCGAGCTTCCATAGCATCGATTAATCTTGCTGCTCGGGTGTAACCTATTCGAAATCGTCGTTGTAGCATTGATACCGAAGCTGTTTGCATCTCGGTTATCAATTGAACAGCGTCATCATATAAATCATCATCTACTTCCGGCTGAGCTTCCTCAGGCTTATCTGTTGGTATCATTTCTTCCTGATACTGAGCTTTTTGCTGGGCAATGACAAAGTCAACGAGTTCTTCTACTTCCTCATCAGATAAGAAGGCACCCTGAACTCGTTTGGGTTTATTCGCCCCTACAGGAAGGAATAGCATATCCCCTTTACCTAGCAATTTCTCTGCTCCACCCATATCAAGAATTGTTCTTGAGTCTGTCATGGACGAAACGCTAAAGGCAATACGGGATGGAATATTAGCTTTAATCACCCCTGTGATAACGTCAACTGACGGACGCTGTGTCGCAATGATTAAATGTATTCCCGCTGCTCGTGCCATCTGTGCGAGTCTTGTAATCGCATCCTCTACATCGCTTGACGCTACCATCATTAAATCAGCTAGCTCATCCACAATAACAACAATATACGGTAGTGAAGGCTGCTTCGCCTCTGACGTTTCATTATGACGCTTAATATGATTGTTATACCCTTCGATATTCCGCGTACCAGTATGTGAGAATAGCTCATAACGACGCTCCATTTCACTCACAACCTTTTTCAAAGCCTGTGAAGCTTTCTTCGGATCCGTTACGACTGGTGCTAGAAGATGAGGTATACCATTGTATACGTTAAGTTCAACCATCTTAGGATCAATCATCATCATTTTAACTTCATGAGGCTTGGCCTTCATCATAATGCTTGCAATAATACCGTTGATACACACACTTTTACCGCTTCCTGTTGCTCCTGCAACTAGTAGATGGGGCATCTTAGATAAATCGGAAACAACTGCTTCACCTGAAATATCTCTTCCGAAACCAATAGATACTTTCGATTCGTGCGATTGGTATTCTTTTGATTCCAATACTTCCCTCAATGTAACCATCGCGACTTCAGAATTCGGTACTTCGATCCCTATCGCAGATTTACCTGGGATCGGTGCTTCAATACGTAGGTCCCGTGCAGCAAGAGCTAGTGCCAGGTCATCTGTTAAGTTTACAATTTTACTTACTTTCACACCTGTATCAGGATATACCTCATATTTCGTTACCGCTGGACCAAGATGAACCTTCATTACTTTGGCTTTTACACCAAAGCTCTCAAACGTCTTTTCTAATTTACGAGCGTTTGCGGAAATTTGCTGACGTTCATTATCCTGCGACACCTTCTTTGGAGGCTGCAGTAAAGATAAAGATGGAAGACGATAATCTTTGTTTTCTAGCTCGCCAACTGTTAGCGACTGAATTGGGGTTCCATCTGCTGCTTCCTTAACAGGTTCACCATCTTTACTTTCTTCTGTCTCTTTCTCCACAGGCGTTTCTGACTGTGTTGGATATGCACTTTCAGTAAAGGTTCGAATCTCAGGCTCAAATGGCGCCTCTTCTTCTGATTCATCCTTACTTGTTTGAGAGACGTCATACGTTTCCTCAGGCTCCATGGATGCTTCTTGTTCTCTTAATGCAGCCCGCTGTTCTCTCTTTTCTCTTCTTGAATTTTTACTTTCTGATAGAAGTGATTTCGCTTCATCATATGTGTTTAATACAAAACCTTTAATCCAAGCAAGGGCTTTACCTAGTACATCACTAAACGATTTACCCGTAATCAAGACAAAAGATAGTAAAATCAATAGAAAGGCCATTAGCTGCGTTCCTGTTGCATCAAAAAGTCTGTAGCAAAAGGCGAAGAGAAGCGCACCGATCATGCCCCCGCCAAGCGGGCTAGTTTCTGATGGATCGCTAACGTCCATTCGGAAGAGTTCATATGTATTAGCAATAACCGATGGACTATCCCATTGGCCCTGACGAGAAAGTGTTTCAAACAAGCCGACGTGACTTAATAACAGAAATGAAATGCCTAGTAAATAAAATCCTGCTAATCTTCTTGTCCAAAAGGCTGGGAGCTTCCTCTTCACAATTAAATAACCTGCGAATATCACAAGGCCTGCGATAATTAGTCCATACCATTCGCCTGCAAAAAAGCGAAACATATGGTAAATCGCTCGTCCAACTACTCCCATTTTCAAAACACCTAAAACGGTAAAAGCCAGAACCGTTAAACCGATAAATTCAACTTTGACTTGGGATTGCCAGGCGGCCTGTTTTTTTGTTGTCTTTTTTCTTTTTCGTTTTGCCATTATCTCACCTCTATACAAGCCATAGCTGGTGAAAAAAAGCAGCCATTTCAGGCTGCTTTTTGTTCACCAATCTATTCCTAGTATACCACATCTTCCCGTGGTCCTATAGGCTCTATTTCAGTGGAGAAGTGGATAGCGTTAACATTTGACCAGGCTGTGTTGCATCATTGAGATAGTCCATGGGATCTGTGCTAAGTACCTGCACTACCCTACACTCTGTCAGAGACGTTCGCTCGACAAGAAGTTGGACTCCGTTCCATTCGATGATCTTCTGCTGCTCATAAACACTCTGATCAGAAGGGAATACTGCTTCATTTGGTAGGATGGTATAAAGAATCATTGGACAAGATCTCCTTCCTGCTCTCCCTTATATTCCTCCATTAATTCATTTAGCTTCTTCATTGCTGGACCAACAGCCCCAACTTCATCGATCAAACCATAGCTCACGGCATCTTCACCCACTACGTTTGTTCCGATATCTCTCGTTAAATTTCCTCTTGAAAACATAAGCTCTTTAAACTTATCTTCTGTAATATTTGAGTGCCTTGTCACAAAACTAACAACTCGCTCCTGCATTTTATCGAGATATTCAAACGTTTGCGGCACGCCGATAACAAGACCTGTTAGTCGAACAGGATGAATCGTCATTGTTGCCGTTTCTGCGACAAACGAATAATTTGCAGCAACCGCTATTGGCACTCCAATTGAATGTCCACCACCAAGGACAATCGAAACAGAAGGTTTCGAAAGGGAAGCAATCATTTCAGATATAGCAAGTCCTGCTTCTACGTCTCCCCCTACTGTATTAAGAAGGATCAGCACACCTTCAATCTTAGGGTTTTGTTCGATTGCCACAATTTGTGGGATAAGATGCTCATATTTTGTTGTTTTATTTTGTGGTGGCAGCTGCACATGTCCTTCAATTTGTCCGATAATAGTTAAACAATGAATATTAGATTGATCCATCGTTGGCACGTTTGTTTGGCCAAGCTGCTGAATTTTATCAACTAGCGAAGATTTTGATTGGTCGTCTTTTTTAGGTTCAGGATCCTGACCTGGGTTTTCATTGCGATATTCACTGTTCATACTGGTACCCCTTCCTTACTCTGGTACTAGTAGTATGAACGAGAGGCGATTTTACCATTCATGAGATAGTCTGAAAAAAACGAACTTAAAAGTGCTTACTTTTCAAAAAAATATCCGTGCAAAAAAAACGGATGCATAAGCATCCGTTCTAACATTATTTATTAAGCGCAGCGGCTAGTGATGAGCGCTCCTCTGCTGTTAGAGGAATCATCGGTAGACGTACACTTCCTACATCCATACCCTTTAGCTGAAGAGCTGTTTTAACAGGGGATGGGCTTGGTGCTTTAAAGAGCTCATTCATAATTGGCTGGATTTTTTGATGAATCGCTGCCGCTTCCTTAACTTCCCCAGATTGATAAGCTGAGATCATCTGTTGCATTTCATTCCCAAGAACGTGTGACGCAACAGAAATAACGCCATCACCACCGATAGAAAGAATCGGTAAAGTTAAGCCGTCATCTCCACTATAAACAGAGAAAGACTCTTCTGTGCGCGTAATAATATCTGTAATTTGGTCAAGATCTCCACTTGCTTCTTTAACAGAAACAATGTTGTTGATCTTAGAAAGCTCAACAATTGTGTCTGCCGTCATATTCACAACAGAACGACCAGGAATGTTATAAATCATTACTGGAAGCTTTGTTGATTCTGCGATCGCTTTGAAATGCTCATAAAGACCTTTTTGACCAGGCTTGCTGTAATAAGGGGCTACGATCATAATCGCATCCACGCCTGCAGCTTCTGCCTTTTTTGTTAACTCGATCGATGCGTGCGTGTTATTACTGCCTGTTCCTGCAATAATCGGTACGCGGCCATCAGCGATTTTAACAGAATGCTTAAAGAGCGCCACTTTTTCTTCTGAAGAAAGCGTTGGCGATTCGCCAGTTGTACCCGCTACAACAAGACCTTCTGTTCCATTATTAATTAAATAGTTGACCAATTGCTCTGTCTTCGCAAAATCCACGTACCCTTTGCGATCGAAAGGGGTGACCATTGCGGTTAGTACTTTTCCAAAATTCATTTCTTTCACTCCTTGCCTATCACTTAAAGCTGATCCATCATCTGTTCCATTTCTTGCCCCGGCTCCAGATGAAGATAAAACGTTTCGTGCAGCGCATTAACTGCTGCTGAAAGGTCAGTCTGTCTCACAAGAACCCAAATCGTTGTATGAGAATCAGCTGACTGTAAAATATCAATGTTTTCTCGCGCAAGTGATTCCACAATCTTTGCTGTTACGCCAGGAACACCACTCATTCCAGCTCCAACTGCAGATACTTTCGCACAATTCTCGATGACTTCAGGCTCGTAGCCCATTTCATTTAGCGTTGCAACGGCTCTGTCGGTCATTTCCTCCATAACCGTATAAACAACACCCGTTAAGCTGATGTTGATGAAATCAACGCTGATCCCCTCACGCGCCATAGCTTTAAAAACGCGTGACTGAAGATCATATTGTCCTTCTTTCGCATACACTTTAATTTGGGTTACGCCGTTTACATGAGCTATACCCGTAATTAAACGATCTATCACCTGTTCACCAGTCGTTTTTCCTGTAGCAGACGTGACGAGCGTACCTGTCGAAGAAGAATAAGTTGACCTAATTCGGAGCGGTATCTTCGCCTGCATAGCAATTTCAACTGCGCGAGGGTGAATAACCTTCGCACCTTGATAAGCCATATTACAAACTTCGTTATATGTCACGATGGAGAGAGGACGTGCTTTCTCAACAATTCTTGGATCAGCTGTCATAATACCTTCTACATCCGTAAAGATGTCTACCCATTCAGCTGAAAGGGCAGCACCAAGCGCAGCTGCTGACGTATCGCTTCCACCTCGACCAAGAGTCGTTACATCGCCGTCTTTTGTGACGCCCTGGAAGCCTGTCACAACGACAACATCCATCATTTTCAGCTCTTCCAGTAGTCTTTCTGACTTCATTTCAAGAATTCTTGCTTTGCTATGCTCAGCCGTTGTCATGAAACCTGCCTGACCTCCGGTGTAAGCTGTGGCTCTCAATCCTTCGCCTAAGAGGAGATTTGAGAATATGACAGAAGAAATACTCTCACCACAAGATACAAGTAGATCATATTCTCTTGAAGTGACCTTCCGTTCTCGATCACCAATGAGGCCAAGAAGAGTGTCAGTCGCGTATGGATCACCTTTACGACCCATTGCTGAAACGACGACGACAACTTTATATCCATCGCTCACTGCATCTTTAATATGGTTTACAGCTCTCAGTCTGCCGTCTTCACTTTTCAATGAAGTACCGCCAAACTTCTGCACGATGACTTTCATTTAGAACACCTTCTTATGTCTATTTCAATATATTTAGGGCTGCAAGGCTTTCAGCAATTTGAACAGAATTCCACGCTGCCCCCTTCAGTAGATTATCAGAGACAATCCACATATGGAAGCCATTTTTTTGATTTAGATCTTTTCGAATACGACCGACAAAAACGTCCGATTTCCCAACAGCATCAACGGGCATCGGATAAACCTGGTTTGCAGGGTCGTCTTTGAGCGTTACACCTGGTGCGTTACTCAATAGTTCTTTCATATCTTCTACTGTTACATCATCATGACCAATTTCAACATAGACTGATTCAGCATGACCTGTTTCAATTGGTAGTCGCACACAAGTAGCTGCAACATGAAGCTCTGCATCATGCATGATTTTCTTCGTTTCATTTATCATTTTCATTTCTTCATAAGTAAATCCGTTGTCTTCAAATACATCGATTTGTGGGATGGCATTGAAAGCGATCGGATAGTGCTGTTTATCACCTTTAACAGGCAAAATTTGTGGCTCGTAGTCCTCACCATTTAGCACCGCTTTAGACTGCTCTTTCATTTCAGTAACCGCATTTGCACCTGCACCTGAAACAGCTTGATAAGTAGAAACAATAATTTTAGTAAGGCCATATGTTTGTTTCAGCGGCTCAAGAGCTGCGACCATTTGAATGGTTGAGCAGTTTGGATTCGCAATAATCCCTTTGTGATCATTCAAATCCCCTTCGTTCACTTCTGGTACAACAAGAGGTACTTCTGGATCCATACGGAATGCACTTGTGTTATCTACAACAATCGCTCCGTGTTTAACTGCTTCTGGAGCAAGAGCTTTTGATACACTGCCACCAGCGCTAAATAACGCAAGCTGAACCCCTTCAAATGCTTCAGGAGTGGCTTCTTTCACCGTTACTTCCTGACCCTTAAACGTTACTTTTTTACCAGCAGAACGTGATGATGAAAGGAGCGTTAAGGTCGATATCGGAAAATCTCTTTCCTCTAGTGTTTTGATCATTTGTTGTCCGACTGCGCCTGTTGCTCCAACTACTGCTACATGATATTTTTTCCCGCTCATGACTTATTCTCCTCCCATATTCCATTCAAAATCCATCACAACAGAAGGAGAAACCGAGGTTTCTCCCCATTCCTGGTGATTTTATTCTCTATTCTATCATAAACCTATCTTAAAGAAAGATAAATCAATTGGCTAATCCAAATACCTCTCGATTAAAACCGGCTGAAGCTGTCTGCCAAGAAGTGCTTTTTCAACAGTTTCCCTTAAAGATGGCATCCGTGCAACGAGTGAATTTGGTTTTTTAACTGGATCATCTTGACCAAATGGAATGAAATAAATATTCTTCGTCGACATTAATCTTAAGATATTTGTACCATTTAATCCTAGCCCATCGTTAGTAGAAATGCCTAACACAACTGGTTTTTCATTACGCAAAGTTGCTTTTGCCCCCATCAATACAGGAGACTCTGTCATCGCATTCGCAAATTTACTAATAGAATTCCCTGTTATTGGAGCGATAACCATACAATCAAGTGGTGTTTTGGGACCAAATGGCTCAGCCTTTACGATCGAATTAACTGCTTCATTACCTGTTATTTCCTCAATACGAGCGATCCAGTTTTCTCCATCGCCAAAGCGAGTATTTGTATTCATGACCGTATGTGAAACAAATGGCGTCACCTTAGCACCTAGTTGAACAAGTTCTTCTATTTGTGGAACGACCGCATCATACGTACAGTGGGAACCAGTTAATCCAAAACCAATGTGCATACCTTTCAAACTCATGGAGTGTTCTCCTTTCCATTCTGAGACCGCTCAATTAACAGCTGTGTCAGAACATTAGCGATGATTTTTCCGGCCGTTTTTGGAGCCACAATACCAGGCAGGCCTGGCGCAAGAAGAGCTTTAATTCCTCTTTTTTCGGCGTATCGAAAATCAGTACCTCCGGGCTTAGAAGCAAGGTCAATCACGAGCGTATGAGACGGCATTTTAGCAATAACTTGAGATGTGACGATTTGTGCTGGGATTGTATTAATACATACATCTAAATGGGATACTTGGTTCACGAGATCAGATAAATGAAACGGTTTTAATCCCATCTCCGCAATTCTCGCGATATGCTCTGGTTTTCTAGCCCCAACACTAACATTTGCCCCTAATGCATTAAATGTTCTGGCAACTGACATCCCGACTCGATCAAGACCTAGAACCGCAATATTTGATTGATGAATGGTAATATCCGTATGCTGAATAACCATCATAACAGTACCTTCAACAGTCGGAATAGAATTATAAATGGCCACATCATCTCGTTCGAATAAGCGAACTAACGTTCTAGATGCTTCAGCCACCATCTCATTTAGACAGCTGTTACTGATTCCGCTATATACCGTACAATGGGCTGGCGTTTGTTTAAGTTGATCTGCTGTTAACACTACTTTTTCATTTGAGAAGATCGTTTCAACTTCTCCTTCGATCGTTGTTCCACTGACTGGAAGGACAATTGCATCAAGGGTCGTTAGCTTCACTTCATCCAATGTGCATTTCGTTGCACCTGTAAAGCCATGATCAAGCTGATCGAATCCGATTAAATATAAATCGGCATTCAATTCGGTTAACTTTCGAATAATTTCAAGCTGGCGGGCATCACCGCCAATAACAGCGATATGTTGATTCGTTAGCATCGTTCCTCCCCTTTCCTTTTCCACGTCTTACTACGGGGATTATTGTAATTTCTCAACATTCTATGTGGTGTATGCCCGCTTGGTGAATCAAGAGGTGTACCAGTTTTAACCCTTTTGATGATTTTGCAAAATGATCATATCTCTTCCAATCGTTTCTATATGCTCCCATGGAATCGTAATTTCTTGTTCTTTGCGTTTTAACCCCATCCACGACGATTTCGGAATGATCAATTCTTTTAATAACCCTGTTTTCTCATCAAACAATAGATCAGTTTGCCCAAGCACACCAAGCTTCCGCCCTTTTTCTATATCGATAAGCTCCTTACCGCTAAGCTGACTTAATCTCATCATATGTCCCCCTTTAAACAAATTGATGAAAGTCCTATCGTAAACCACTATCTAATAATACGTTCACGTTATATACCATAGTCTATGAGTAGTTTATTAAAGGAAGACATGAAAAAACCCGCCTTATAATTCGACGGGTAAGCGTCCTTAGGATTTCATACCACCTGGTAATTGACCGTTTGGACTAATAAGCGAGCATGAAAATTCATCAGTAAACATCGAATGGATCATACTGTTTACGTTCTCATGATTAACGCTCTCAATATTCGTAATAATGTCATCGAGTGAACGATGTTGGTTTAATAGCAATTCATTCTTACCATTTCGGCTCATACGGCTGTTTGTACTTTCAAGACTGAGCATCAAGTTACCTTTTAGCTGCTCTTTGCAATTCTTCAACTCTTTCGTTGTAATGCCATCACGCTTAAATTCCGTTAAAGTCTTCTGGATAGTCTCATATAAGCGATCCAGCTGGTTTTGAGCTGTACCTGCATAGATCGTTAATAACCCGCTATCCTGATAAGCAGAATGATAAGAAAAGACTGAGTAAGCAAGTCCTTGATCTTCACGAACATCCTGGAAAAGACGACTGCTCATGCTTCCACCGAGCACATTGTTCATCACAATGAGACTATAAATATCATCTGTACCAAACGGAAGTCCAGCGTACCCAAGACATAAATGGGCTTGCTCCGTTTCCTTCTGGCGAGCGATCTGTCCTGAATGAAATTTCGGAGCGAGTACTTCAGGTTTTCCAGCAGGAGTTTCCCAGTGTTCAAATGCATTCTCTACTTTATGCATGAACGATTCATCAATATTTCCTGCAATCGAAACCACAATATTATCCGGTGTGTAATGAGTTTGCATGTAATCACGAAGCGTGTCACCTGAGAATCCTTTTAACGTCTCTTCTGTTCCAAGGATCGGCATCGCAAGCTCATGATCCCCATAACTTGCCTGACTCAGCATGTCATGGACAATATCATCTGGCGTATCTTCATACATTTTGATTTCTTCGTGTACAACATTCTTTTCTTTCGCAAGCTCTCCAGCTTCAAATGTTGAATGGAAAAACATATCAGTTAATACATCAAGAGCATAATCTGCGTGCTCATCAAGAACTTTTGCATAGTAACACGTGTACTCTTTTGATGTAAACGCATTAACTTGACCGCCAATGCTATCAAAGGATTCCGCAATATCTTTTGCACTGCGCTTATCCGTTCCTTTAAAAAACATATGTTCAAGGAAATGTGAAACGCCATTTAATTCTTTCGGTTCAAAACGAGAACCAGTTCCAATCCAAATTCCGATAGCAACTGAACGGACTGTTGGAATATTTTCTAGTACTACTCTGACACCATTTTTACAAGTTACTTTATTTATCAAACCTGTTCCTCCTGTATCGAGCCATTATGTTTCGTCATACTCCAAAAACACTATATCATTAATGAAGAAAGGACACAATTTTATCATCTTTTCTCAAGTCGTTTAGAATCTAACACTTGTGAAACTGTCCCAAGCTGGTATCCTCTCTTTTCTACGCCGCGAATTAACGCTTCAAGACTTTTTTCTGTCGGTTCTGTTGGATGCATGAGTATAAGAGCACCCGCGTGTACATTTTGGAGCACCCTCTCTGTCAGTACTTGTGGTGCAGGTTTTTTCCAGTCCACGGTATCAACAGACCAGAGCACTGTTTGCATTCCAAGCTGATCAGCAATTTGAACGGCGTTATTCGCGTAGCTTCCGCTTGGTGGTGCGAAAACGACAGGTTGTTTATCAATTGTTGCTTCAATAACTTGATTTGTATCTTCAAGCTCTTTACGGATAGCGGCGTCGCTTAGCTGTTTCAAATCAGGATGAGAATAGGCGTGATTTCCGATTTCATGTCCTTCTTCATCAAGCATACGAACGATATCAGGGTTTTTCTTCGCCCATGAGCCATCAAGAAAAAAAGTAGCATGAACACTATATTTCTTAAGCTGTTGCAACATATCAGGTAAATATTCCTCTCCCCAAGCGACGTTTATCATAAAGGCGACCATCGGCTTCTTAGGATTACCCTTATAGACTGCAGTGGGCTCAAGATCATTTAACTGAACATCAGGCTTCACTTCTTTTTTTACAAGTAGATTCTCATCAAACGCCTTCCCCTTCATTTTTTCATAGGAAGCTTCTGCATCAATTATCAGACCATTATAGCCTGGAATTCCTTTCCAAACACGATCAATTACAGCATTAATTGGAGGTATATCTATGCTTTCCTTCGCATCAGCAATCTCGTCATATAGTGGACTTCCATTCACGTTCAAGGTAGCTTGTTCTTTCAAATCACTTAAATACATTGATGTGTAGGGGTTCTGAAGTGAACCTGCTGCTACGCCTAAGATCATGATAAACACAATAAATTGGATCCAGGATTTCTTCATTCATCTGCCCCCTTTTGTAAAAAAGGTATGTTTGATGGGCGAGCTCTAGAACTTACGTGAAGCAATTCGTTACCAAAAAACAAAGGTTTGCATTAGATGAAATCAACGCCGGTCACATTTATCCAAATGAAAGGAAACAGTATATGCTAACAAAAATCAGCAAAAAAAAAATGAATTCGGCCTCAGCCGAATTCATTAACTCTTTTGACTTTGTTCTTCACGTTCACGCTGTTCTTTCAAAATTTCTTTACGAGAAAGGTTAACGCGTCCTTGCTTATCGATTTCTTTCACTTTAACCATGATTTCATCACCGATTGAAACAACGTCTTCTACTTTGTTTGTACGCTCTTCAGCTAGTTCAGAAATGTGAACCAGACCTTCTTTCCCAGCAAATAGCTCAACGAATGCTCCAAATTTCTCAACTCGTTTCACTTTACCAAGATAAGTTGTGCCTACTTCCACTTCTCTAACAAGATCTTCGATCATTTTCTTCGCTTTTGCGTTCATTTCTTGCTCAGTAGAAGAAATAAAGACCGAACCATCCTGCTCAATATCAATTTTTACGCCAGTTTCTTCAATAATCTTATTGATGATTTTACCGCTTGGTCCAATAACATCGCGGATTTTATCTGGCTTAATTGACATTGTAAGAATCTTAGGTGCGTATGCAGAAAGCTCAGTACGAGGTTCGTTGATCGCACTCATCATGTTTTCAAGAATGGCGAGACGACCGTTTTTCGCCTGCTCAAGAGCCTGACGAAGGATGTCTTCGTTAATTCCAGAAATTTTAATATCCATTTGAAGAGCTGTTACACCTTGCTTTGTTCCAGCAACTTTAAAGTCCATGTCACCAAGAGCATCTTCCATGCCTTGAATATCTGTAAGAACTGTTACATCCTCGCCATCACTTACAAGTCCCATTGCAATACCTGCAACTGGTGCTTTGATCGGCACCCCTGCATCCATCATCGCTAGCGTACTAGCACAAATACTTGCTTGTGAAGTAGAGCCATTTGATTCAAGAACTTCAGATACAAGACGAATCGTATATGGGAAATCCTTCTCAGTTGGAATAACCTTCTCAAGTGCACGCTCACCAAGAGCACCGTGACCAATCTCACGACGACCAGGTCCACGCATTGGTCCAGTTTCGCCGACGCTGTATTTCGGGAAGTTATAGTGATGCATGAATCGCTTAGATTCTTCTGTACCAAGACCATCGAGAATCTGAACATCCCCTAGTGCACCAAGAGTACAAATGCTAAGTGCCTGGGTTTGTCCACGAGTAAACAATCCAGATCCGTGTGTTCTTGGTAGAATTCCTACTTCAGAATCAAGTGGACGAATCTCATCAACGCCACGACCATCAGGTCTTACTTTATCTTTTAGAATTAAACGACGAACTTCTTGCTTAACGAAGCTATTTAGAATTGATTTCACTTCATCGGCACTATACTCTTCGTTTTCTTCATATGCTTCAGTTGCACGCGTCATTACAGCATCAATTGCTTCCTGCCTAGCATGCTTTTCAATCACTTTTACAGCTTCTTTAATGTCAGATAAGTACTGCTCACTAAGAGCTGCTTCAAGCGTTTTATCTGCAGTCTTAAGAACAACTTCGCGCTTTTCTTTTCCAGTAGCTTCAATGATCTCTTCCTGGAATGAAATCAGGCGCTTAATTTCTTGGTGACCAAAAAGAATACCTTCAAGCATGATTTCTTCAGGAACTTCTTCAGCTCCAGCTTCAACCATGTTAATTGCATCTTTCGTACCTGCAACAGTTAGGTGAATATCACTCTGTTCAAGCTGCTCAACGTTAGGGTTTGCAATAAACTCCCCATCAACGCGTCCAACGATAACGCCAGCAATTGGACCATCAAATGGAAGATCACTAATTCCAAGCGCTAGAGATGAACCGAACATAGCTGCCATCTCAGAAGAGCAGTTTTGATCAACGCTCATCACTGTGCTGACAACTTGAACTTCATTACGGAAACCATCAGGGAATAATGGACGGATCGGGCGATCAATTAAACGACTAGCAAGAATCGCTTTTTCACTCGGACGTCCTTCACGCTTGATGAATCCTCCAGGAATTTTACCTACTGCATATAATCGTTCTTCATAATTAACCGTTAGTGGGAAAAACGGAAGGTCTTTCGGCTCTTTAGAGCCTGTAACCGTTGCTAGTACGGCTGTATCGCCGTAACGGATCAATGCTGCACCGCTCGCCTGTTTAGCCAGTTGACCAATTTCAACTGACAACTCGCGACCAGCCCAATCGATTGAAAACACTTGCTTATCTTGTGCCATTAATGTGAGAACTCCTCTCATCCAATAAAATCATTTCTTTTATTATACCCTAACCTTTTTGCTTCTAAAAAGAAAGGAAGAAATCTATGTATTTTTAACCTAATAAAAAAGCGGGAAACATCCCGCTTTTCTGAATCATTATCGACGTAGACCAAGTTCTTTGATAAGTTCGCGGTAACGAGTAACGTCTTTGTTACGAAGATACGTTAAAAGATTACGGCGTTTACCAACCATCTTAAGAAGACCGCGACGAGAGTGGTGGTCTTTCTTGTGGAAACGTAGATGATCGTTCAAATTGTTGTTTTCCTCAGTAAGGACAGCGATTTGAACCTCTGGAGAACCAGTATCATTCTCGTGAGTTTTGAACTTAGTGATAAGCTCTTGCTTACGTTCTTGTGTGATTGCCATCCGTTTCACCTCCTTAATTTCTAATCCCCTGATACCGCGCAAACGTCGGTGACTCGATAGCCCAGTATAGGTTGTGTACTTGTCGTACAGATATTAGATTACAGGTTTTTGTTCTAAAATGCAAGGGAAATCTATTTCAGTATTTCTCTTGCATCTTTCGCATCCTGACCTATTTGGGCAATTAAGTCATCAACAGAAGAGAATTTAACCTCTCCACGAATCTTTTGATGGAATTCAACCTCTACGGACGATCCATACAAATTGCCACTGTAATCAAATACGTGAACTTCCAGTGACGGCTGATCGGGTTTTTCATCATAGAAGGTTGGTTTGTATCCAACATTGCATACACCACTCATCCAGCTACCTTCCGTTTTCATGCGCACTGCATAAACACCTGTAGCTGGCACGAGATACTCGTCTTTAAGATCGACGTTGGCCGTTGGGAAGCCAATTGTGCGGCCGCGCTGATCTCCTTGAACAACAGTGCCCTTCACCGTGTAGTTCCGACCAAGAACGGCTTTCACGTTCTGGACAGCCCCTTCACGAATATATGAGCGAATTAAAGTAGAGCTTACTTTCTCGTCATGTTGAGATACTTTATCAATCACCGTTTGACTAAACTGGTTACGGGCATGAAATGGAAGGGAGTCCATCGTTCCTCTTCCTTTACTTCCATATGTAAAATCAAACCCTGCTACAACGTGAACAACTGATAAGGCAATAATATAATCATCAACAAATTGCTGAGGTGTTAATCCTGCAATCGTTGTATCAAATTTCACGATATAAAGAACGTTAATTCCAAGCTGCTCAATAAGCTCAATTTTATCATCAAGTGGGGTAATGGCCTCTGTTTGAGGTGTAGACTTCCCCAAAACGACTGATGGATGGGGATAAAACGTCATAACTGCTGACTCTACGCCTTTATCATCAGCGATTTCTTTCGCAGTCGAAATTACTTTCTGATGGCCGCGATGAATGCCATCAAAATATCCAAGCGCCATGACGGCAGGATGTTCAGATTTTAACTGATGAGGATGCGATAAATAAATTGTTTTCAACGGTTTCACCTTCTAACTTCATCTCGAAAACACTTTTTCAGGCTTCATTAAGCCCGGCTTCTCAGGATGTTTTTGATAGATTGCAATTGCTTCTCCGTCCCTATTGTACATAACAAGTCTATTCTCTGTCATCTCTTCCAACTGAGGAAGCACAGCGCCATTTTGGAGCTTCTCTTCTAGCGCAGAATCAACAGTAAAGGATGGCATAGCAGAAAGAGCGTATTCCATAGGAAAAAGAGATAGCGTTTCCTCTTCTATCATCTGTTTTATCTCATCAAATGTCAAACATTCTTCTAGTTTAAATGGGCCGGACGCTGTCCGAATTAGAGACGACATGTGAGCTGGAAAACCTAGCTTTTCTCCAATATCAACCGCAAGTGTTCGAATATATGTCCCCTTACTACACGTGGCACGTACAGGGATAGAGACCGCTCCTTCTTCAAGCGTTACCTCTCCAATTAACTCTAGGTCATGAATCGTTACCTTTCTAGATGGACGATCCACCACTTCTCCTTTAAAAGCATACTCATAAAGTCGTTTGCCGTTAATTTTGACAGCAGAATACATTGGGGGAACTTGCTCGATCTCACCTCGAAACGCAGCAAGTGCTTCTTCTATATCGTTAGTTGAAGGCAGTTTGTCTACTTTCTTTTCTTCCACTTTCTCTCCAGACGCATCTTCCGTCGTCGTTGAAAACCCTAGTGTAATCACTGCTTCATACGTTTTAGAAAAATCCGTCATATACTGGGCCACTTTAGTTGCTCTGCCGATACATAGTGGTAAAACGCCTGTTACATCTGGATCCAAAGTTCCTGTATGACCAACTTTTTTTGTCATTAATAGCTTTCTAGTAACCGCTACACAATCATGAGACGTCATTCCAGCTGGTTTCTTTAGTGGTAATATGCCGTTCATTGTTTTCCTCCTTTCAATCTGATGACATAGAGAAAGGATAGACATTCCTGCCTATCCCTTCGTTTCTACTCATCCGCTTGATTTAAATCTGCAAGAAGTCGTTCAATTTTGTTACCATAATCGATCGATTCATCAAATTCAAAATAGATTTCCGGTGTTTTGCGAAGACGAATGCGTTTCCCTATTTCAGAACGAATAAATCCAGTTGCTTTCGCAAGACCATTCAGGGTAGCTTCTTTCTTCTCTTCATCACCAAGGACAGTAATAAATACCGTTGCTTGCTGTAGATCATTCGTAACTTCAACAGCTGTTACTGTAACGAAACCTACGCGCGGGTCTTTAATCTTCCTGCTGATTATATCACCAAGTTCTTTCTTCATCTGTTCACCAACACGATTTGCGCGAACATTACTCATCGTTACACCTCGTTTCTTTCCTAAAGCCACTCATAAGTTGCTTGAGTGAGTTCGATATCAGGACGTGAATCAATCAATGAGACGGCACGCTGGAGCTCACGCTCGCATGCCGTTTTGCTTGAAGCCGTTGTAACAATACCAATAACGGTATGTTGCCATAAATCCTGGCTGTCAAGCTCAGAAACAGAGAGATTATAATGCTTCAGACGGCTAATAACCGACTGAAGCACAGATCTTTTTTCCTTCAAGGATTGCGCATCATAAATGATGCATTCACATTCTACATATCTAATCACTTAGGCTTTACTTCAACCATAATATACGCTTCAATGATGTCGCCTTCTTTAACGTCATTGAATTTTGTAAGCGTAATACCACATTCGTACCCTTTTGCCACTTCTTTCGCATCGTCTTTGAAGCGTTTCAATGTATCCACTTCACCTTCGAATACGACAATTCCGTCACGGATGACACGAACGCCCGAATTACGAGTGATTTTACCTTCTGTTACGTAAGATCCTGCAATTGTACCTACTTTAGAAACTTTAAACGTTTCACGTACTTCAGCTTGACCAATCACTTTTTCTTCATAAACTGGATCAAGCATTCCTTTCATTGCAGATTCAATCTCTTCAATCGCTGTATAGATCACGCGATGCAAGCGAATTTCTACTTGCTCAGAATCAGCTACTTTCTTCGCATTTGAATCTGGACGTACGTTAAATCCGATAATGATCGCATTAGAAGCAGATGCAAGGATAATATCTGACTCTGTGATCGCACCAACAGCTGTGTGAATAATGTTGATTTTAACACCTTCTACTTCAATCTTCTGAAGTGAGCCAGCAAGTGCTTCAACAGATCCCTGTACGTCAGCTTTCACGATAATGTTGATATCTTTCACATCGCCCTGCTGAATCTTTTCAAATAAATCATCCAAATTCATTTTAGAAGATTCTTTACGCTGAGCTTCAATTTGCTGCTGATTACGCGCTTCACCAACTTGACGTGCTGTCTTCTCGTCTTCAAATGCTACAAAGCGATCTCCAGCATTTGGTACATCACTTAAACCAGTCACTTCTACAGGAGTAGAAGGTGCAGCTGTTTCAACACGCTTACCAAGATCGTTGACCATAGCACGAACACGACCAAATGTGTTACCGACTACAACTGGGTCACCGACTTTAAGCGTTCCTTCTTGAACAAGAAGTGTTGCAACTGGCCCGCGTCCTTTATCTAGCTGTGCTTCAATTACTGTACCTGTAGCAAGCTTATTAGGGTTCGCTTTAAATTCTTCTACTTCAGAAATCAATAGAATCGTTTCAAGAAGATTATCAATTCCTTCACGCTTAATGGCAGAAAGGTTAACGAAAATTGTATCTCCGCCCCATGCTTCAGAAACAAGTTCATACTCTGTTAGTTCCTGCATCACGCGATCAGGATTTGCTCCTTCTTTATCCATCTTATTAACAGCAACGATAATTGGCACTTCCGCTGCCTTCGCATGGTTAATAGCTTCAACCGTTTGTGGCATAACGCCATCGTCAGCTGCTACAACTAGAACCGTGATATCTGTTACTTTTGCACCACGTGCACGCATTGTTGTAAATGCAGCGTGTCCAGGAGTATCAAGGAACGTAATTTTTTTGTTATTTTCTTCGATCTGGTAAGCACCGATGTGCTGCGTAATACCACCAGCTTCACCCTGCGTTACTTTTGTATCACGGATTCCGTCTAGTAGCGTTGTTTTACCATGGTCAACGTGCCCCATGATTGTAACAACTGCAGGACGTTCAATAAGCTTTCCGTCCTCATCTTCACTAGTGTAATTATCAAGATCCGTTACTTCAAATAGCTCTTCTTCTTCCACTTTTACACCATAATCATCACAGATAAGTTCCATTGTATCTTTATCTAGTTCCTGATTAATGGTTGCCATAACACCAAGACCCATTAACTTCTTGATCAGTTCAGAAGCATCTTTACCTAGCTTTTCAGCAAGCTGTCCAACTGTTAATGAACCAATGAAAGTTACTTTAGAAGGCAGTCTTCTTGGAGCAGCCGTGTTTTTAGGCGGCTGTCCTTTTCCACGGCGGTTTGGACGACGTCCACCGCGACGGTTATTTGGTGCGCTTTTGCTATTCTTTTGATTTGCATTTGCTTTTGGGTTGTTTCGATTGTTTTTATTTTCCATACTGTTTTTGTCGCTTCCCTTTTTGGATTGTTTCGAATCGTTATTAAGCTTATCAATGGCCTGATCATCAATCACAGACATATGATTGTTTACCGTAATATTCATGCTTTTTAACTTTTCGATAACATCCTTACTAGTAGTATTATGTTCTTTTGCATATTCATGAATTCGCATCTTACTCATACGATCACCCCCGAGTTATTGATCGAGCATTGCGTGGAGCTTCTTCGCAAACCCTGCATCAGTAACGGCTATCGTGACTCGTTGAACTTTGCCAATTGCATGTCCAAGCTCATAGCGCCCTGTTACAAAACATACCGGGACTTTATAAGTAGTTGCTTTATCCGTTATTTTCTTTCTTGTGTTCTCAGATGCGTCGCTCGCAACTAATACGAGTCTTGCGCTCTTGCGCTGAATTTCCTTCACCACAAGTTCTTCTCCAGACACGACTTTGCCAGCGCGCTGAGCGAGTCCTAACAGTGACTCCCAATTCTTATTCTTCATTTAATTTGACCGCGATTCTGCGAGGTCAGCATAAATATCTTCCGTCACTTCTGCTTTTAGATGAGCCGCTAAAGAATTTCGCTTCTTAGCAAGTACGAAACACTCTTCTTTATTGCAAAGGTATGCGCCCCGTCCATTCTTTTTACCCGTTTGATCGATCGATATAACCCCTTCAGGCGAACGAACGATTCGAACAAGCTCTTTTTTAGGCTTCATTTCTTGACAGGCGACACATTTCCGCATCGGAATTTTACGTTTTTGCACGATGGACACCTCTCCTGATCTTGCTTAATCTAGCTCAGAATCTTCCGCGTCATTCTCTTCGAATAGAGGAGCTTCATCAGCACTATAGATGCCAAGCTCTTCCGCTTCAGATTGACTCTTAATATCGATTTTCCATCCAGTCAGCTTCGCAGCAAGACGTGCGTTTTGGCCACGCTTCCCGATTGCAAGTGAAAGCTGATAGTCAGGTACGATAACTTGAGTCATTTTATTTTCTTCGTCTACATTTACTTTAAGTACTTTTGAAGGGCTTAGTGCATTTGCTACGTATGCAACTATGTCTTCAGACCAGCTTACGATATCAATTTTCTCACCTTTAAGCTCATTGACAATCGCTTGTACACGCTGACCACGCTGTCCTACACATGAGCCAACCGGATCAACTTCAGGATCTTCTGCGTGAACCGCAATCTTTGAACGATCCCCGGCTTCTCGAGAAATGGACTTTACTTCAACCGTTCCATCGAATATTTCCGGTACTTCAAGTTCAAATAAACGCTTAAGAAGACCAGGATGAGTTCTCGAAACCATCACCTGTGGCCCTTTGGTTGTTTTTTCAACTTTTGTCACATATACCTTGATACGATCATGGGAATGATACGTTTCGTTCGGCATTTGTTCACCTGCAGGGAGAAGTGCTTCGATACGACCGAGGTCAACATAAATAAAACGATGATCCTGACGCTGAACAATTCCTGTCATGATATCGTCTTCGCGTTCAATAAATTCGCTAAATATGATCCCACGTTCTGCTTCACGGACACGCTGAGTAACAACTTGCTTCGCTGTTTGAGCTGCGATACGACCGAAATTACGAGGCGTTACTTCAATTTCTACGATATCTTCTAATTCATATTGGCGATCAATGTCTTTCGCATCTTCAAGTGAAATCTCAAGACGAGAATCTTCCACTTCTTCTACGACATCTTTTCGAGCGAATACTCGGATCGAACCTGTATCCTGATTAAAGTCAACTCTAACGTTTTGCGCCTGATGGAAGTTTCGCTTATATGCTGAGATAAGCGCTGCTTCAATCGCCTCAACGATAATATCCTTGCTGATGCCCTTTTCTTTTTCAAGAATATTTAGCGCATCTAATAACTCACTACTCTTCATTTTTCATTCTCCCCTTTAATTAAAAAACAACCGCAAGCCTTGCGCTTGCTACTTTTTCATAAGGTAATTCTACCTTTTTAATTCTTGTTTTCACTCGCTGATCAATAACAACCATTTCTCCATCGAAGTCCGAAAGTACACCTTCAAAGCTCTTTTCACCATTAAATGGTTCATAGGTTGTAACATAGACTTGCTTGCCAACTGCCTTCTCAAAGTCCGTACGTTTTTTGAGCGGACGTTCTGCACCAGGTGAAGAAACTTCAAGGAAGTATGGTTGTGTAATTGGATCTTGTTTATCAAGCTGTTCACTTAGCTTTTCGCTAATTATCCCGCACTCCTCAATATCAACGCCTCGAGGAGAATCGATATAGACACGGAGAAACCAATTCTTGCCTTCTTGTGTGAATTCTATATCTACAAGTTCCAAGTTCATTTCATCTACTATTGGTTTTACTAGTTCTTCAGTAACCGTAATCACATTTTCGTTCATTGGTTGTCCTCCTTTCTGATCCTGTACAGCAGGGTCCCAATCGAAAACGAAAGAGTGGGATAGCCCTACTCTTCCGTCGCGTGTGTATTCACTAGTATTTCCACAATTACTATACCATACTCATATAACCAATTCAACAGAGAAGCGAATGCGCCTCATTAGAATAAGCTGAGTTGATTCGCATCTGGAAGTCCTTCAAGACATCCATGATCATCCAAGTACTCAAGTACAGTCTTTGAAATCTTGCTTCGCTGCTGTAAATCTTCTTTTGATAAAAATTCACCGGCTTCTTTGGAGTTTTCAATATTGATCGCTGCATTCGTCCCTACTCCCGGAAGAGAATTAAATGGAGGAATGAGCGAATCTCCATCGACTACGAATTCAGCCGCTTTTGATCGATAAAGATCTACTTTCTGCATGCGGAGGCCACGTTCTGACATTTCAAGCGCAATCTCCATCACGGTTAATAGGTTTTTCTCTTTCGGTGAAGCATCAAGACCCTTTTCATTGATTTCTTCGATTTTTGCGCGAATCGCGTTGGATCCTTTCGCCATCGTATCAATGTCAAAGTCATCGGCTCTTACGGTAAAGTATGCTGCATAGAAAAGAATTGGATGGTGAACTTTGAAGTAAGCGATCCGAACAGCCATTAACACATATGCTGCTGCGTGAGCTTTCGGGAACATATACTTGATCTTTAAGCACGAATCAATGTACCAGTCTGGCACATCATGTTTCTTCATTTCAGCTACCCACTCTTCTTGCAATCCTTTCCCTTTTCGCACAAACTCCATAATTTTAAATGCGAGGGACGGGTCAAGGCCTTTGTAGATCAAATAAACCATAATATCATCACGACAACCAATTACTTCACTAAGGTTACAAGTACCAGCTTGAATCAATTCCTGTGCATTACCTAACCACACATCAGTACCGTGGGAAAGACCTGAAATCTGAACGAGCTCAGAAAATGTACTAGGTTTCGTATCTTCTAGCATTTGACGAACGAATCGTGTTCCGAATTCTGGGATTCCGTAAGTTCCTGTTTTACACATAATTTGATCCTGTGTCACTCCAAGAGATTCCGTTCCACTAAAGAGCTTCATCACTTCAGCGTCATCTGTTGGGATGGTTTTCGGATCAATTCCACTTAAATCTTGAAGCATACGAATAACCGTAGGATCATCGTGCCCAAGTATATCAAGCTTCAACAGATTATCGTGGATCGAATGGAAATCAAAATGGGTTGTTTTCCATGCGGATGTTTTATCATCTGCTGGGAACTGAATAGGTGAAAAATCGTAGATGTCCATATAATCAGGTACTACGATAATACCACCCGGATGCTGCCCAGAGGTACGTTTTACTCCTGTGCACCCCGACACGAGACGATCAATTTCAGCCCCTCGATAGTGAAGGTCATGGTCTCCCATATATCCTTTTACATAACCGTACGCCGTCTTCTCAGCGACTGTACCGATTGTTCCTGCTCGGAATACATTGTCTTCTCCAAACAGTTCCTTCGTATAATTATGGGCACGCGGCTGATATTCCCCGGAGAAGTTCAAATCAATATCGGGTACTTTATCACCTTTAAACCCAAGAAACGTCTCAAACGGTATATCATGTCCGTCTTTTGTAAGAGGTACATCGCAATCTTCGCATGATTTGTCTGGAAGATCGAACCCTGATCCTACAGAACCGTCATCAAAGAACTGTGACTTCTTACAAGATGGACAAACATAATGGGGTGGTAATGGGTTCACTTCAGTAATTTCAGTCATAGTGGCAACAAATGAAGAACCTACAGACCCACGTGAACCAACGAGATAGCCGTCGTTTAGTGACTTCTTAACTAGCTTATGAGAAATCAAGTAGATAACGGCGAATCCATGGCCAATAATACTTTTTAGCTCTTTTTCAAGTCTCTCTTCCACTATTGTTGGCAGTTCATCACCATAAATGCTTCGAGCCATGTTATAGCTCATCTCACGCATTTCTTCATCGGCACCTTCAATTCGAGGTGTGAATAGATCATCTTTGATCGGTTTAATGTCATCGATCATGTCGGCTACTTGCTGTGGTTTTTGTACGACAATTTCCTTCGCTTTATCTGCCCCAAGAAAATGGAAGCAATCAAGCATTTCGTTCGTCGTTCTAAAATGAACCTGAGGTAACGTTTGGCGATTTAATGGGTTACCCGCCTGTGCTTTAATAAGAATTTTACGATAAATATGATCCTCTGGCTCGAGATAATGAACGTTACCAGTAGCGACGACTGGCTTATTTAACTTCTCACCAAGCTTAACAATCTTACCAATAATTTCACGCAACGCCATTTCATCTTGAACAAGTTCTTTCTCGATTAAATGCATGTAATTTTGTGGCGGCTGCACTTCCAGATAGTCATAAAACTTCGCGATGTCCTCTACTTCTTCAGGTGACTTTTGCATCATCCCTTCAAAAACTTCACCCTTGTCACAGCCTGAACCGATCAGCAGACCTTCGCGGTATTTCTCAAGCTTAGAACGAGGAATACGTGCAGTTCGGTAGAAATAATCAATGTGAGAAAGGGAAACGAGCTTGAACAAGTTTTTTAAACCTACGTCATTTTGCGCCAATATGATCGTGTGCGATGGACGAGTACGTTGGAAACCAGTTTGCCCCATATTATCATTCAGCATATTATGGTTTGTAATTTCACGCTCAAGTGCATCTTTCACCAATTTCCACAACAAATACCCTGTTGCTTCCGCATCATAAATCGCTCTATGGTGCTGAGTAAGGTCGATATCAAACTTTTTACAAAGCGTATTTAAGTGATGGTTTCGCATTTCCGGATAGAGAAAACGAGCAAGCTCAAGGGTATCAATTACTGGATTTGTTGCTTCTCCAAACCCAATATTACGTAACCCTACATTCAAGAAGCCCATATCAAAGCTAGCATTGTGAGCAACAAGAATGTCATCTCCCATGAATTCGTGGAAGTCTTTTAAGACGTCTTCAATTTCAGGGGCGTTCATGACCATATCGTCCGTAATCCCCGTTAGTTCAATGGTTGTTGAGGAAAGAGGATGATGCGGATTAGCAAATCGCTCAAACTTATCAACGATTTCTCCATCTTTCAATTTCACTGCTGCTAACTCGATAATTTTATTATAAACAGCCGAAAGTCCGGTTGTTTCCACGTCAAAAACAATGTAAGTACCCGTTTCAAGGTCACGATCAGCTTCATTGTATGCCATCGGTACCCCATCATCGACAAGGTCTGTTTCTAAACCATAGATAACCTTTATACCGTTCTTTTGTCCTGCTGCATATGCATCGGGAAATGACTGTACTACATTATGATCCGTAATGGCGATAGCGGGATGTCCCCATTTAGCTGCTTGTGTAATCAGTTCCCCTGTTGAACTGACGGAGTCCATTTGACTCATTTGCGTGTGAGCATGTAGCTCGATACGCTTTTCATCCTCAGGCGCCTCATCTACTCGTAAATCAGGTTTGATTTCAGTTAAGTCGTTTCCGATCATAACAAGATCGCGTACAAACGTATCATTCTGGATCCCACCGCGTACTTTCACCCAGATTCCTTTTCTTACTGCTTCTAAAATCGGAACATCTTCTTTATCGCGGGAGAACATTTTCACAAGGATTGAATCCGTGTAGTCCGTTATTTTAAACGTTAATAGCGTTCGTCCACTTCTAAGCTCTTTCGTTTCAGCATGGAAGACATAACCTTGAACAGCAATGCGTCGTTCTTCATCCTGAATAGTTTCAATTGGTACTGGATCTTCTTTGATCTTGTAACCAATGACAAGAGAATCTGGAACGTTTTTACTTGAAGATTTATCTGCCTTTTCTTTTTCTATCAAGGCTTCCATCATTTTAGATTGATCTTCTTGTTGTTTTTGTTCAACAAATTTTTGATAATCCTGTTCAGAAGCCTTAACTTCTACTTCAAGCATGTACTTCGGAAATCCAGCGTGCGTATAACACTCTGACAAAGGACCAGATAGCTTTCGTCTTGCGATTGCAGCTTCCGTTTCATTACGAACCGATACAATAAGCTTATTTCCACTTATTTTAGGCGTTTGACTTTTCAATACAGCTGTTAGGGATGCCGAATGCTCTTTCATCAGTTCAGCGACATTGTCCCAGTATGCCATTGCTAATTCTTCATTTCCTCCACTATCTGTGGAGATTCCGTAAGTCACTGTAGCGATGTGCTTTAATCCATCTTGCAATCGACTGCGAAATAACTCATAGACATGAAACGGAAGAACGTCTGGAAAATGAAAATCAAAATGCCATTTTCTCGTTTCTTTGTATACAGTTAATTTCGAAATGTACCCATCTCTAAAATAATCAACGAATTTATCAGGAATCGATATTTGTTGAAGGAGCAGTTGGAGACGTTCTTTTCTTATGTTTAAATCCTGGTCCATTCAATTGTTCCTCCTTCTTAAAAATGCGTAAAGGTAACGAAAAAAAAGGTGGAAGGTACCACTGGCACCTATCCACAATTTTAGTTCATTTGTGTTAAAAGCTGCTGGATTGTCTCGTTCAAGTTATCAACTGATACTTCAATTGACTCTCCAGTATCTCTTCGCTTCACTTCCACGATCTCATCGTTTGCTTTCTTACCAACGATTACGCGTAATGGAAGACCGACGAGATCCGCATCTTTAAACTTCACACCTGCACGCTCTTTTCGATCATCGTAAAGAACATCATAACGCTCATTCTGTAGAGATTCATATAGACGATCTGATAGAGCTGTTTGATCAGCATCTTTCACGTTGATTGTAATCAAGTGAACATGAAATGGTGTTACAGCAAGAGGCCATTTCAGCCCATTGTCATCTGCATTTTGCTCAGCGATCGCCGCAAGCGTTCGTGAAACACCGATCCCATAACAACCCATCATAATAGGCTTAGCTTTCCCACCTTCATCAAGATAAGAAGCGCCCATTGTTTCACTATATTTTGTTCCTAGCTTAAACACCTGGCCAATTTCAATGCCTTCCGCAAAAACAATCGTTCCATTGCCATCTGGAGAAGGATCTCCTTCTTGAATAAAACGAAGGTCTTCATAACTTGTAATGGAAAGGTCTCGATCTGGATTAACATTCTGATAAGCATGTTTACCACTAATTGATCCGTTGACGATGGCTTTAACTGCATTGTCTGCAATAACCTTGCCGTTAAATTCTTTCACATCAACTTCTTCATTCAAGACTTCTACCATATCCGTTGCGAATAGGTGCTTAACCTTGATGTCATTTAAATCATGATCCCCTCTTACAAGAACAAGAACGGTCTCATCTTCTACCTTGATAAGAGAAGTACGGATATGGCGTTCTAACAACGAAGCCTCGCCTTCCCCTTTAGTTAAAGGTGCCTCTGGCTCGTCCGATTTCTCATACGCTACATGAACTTCTGCCATTTCAATATTGGCAGCGTAATCTGAAGAATCACTATATGCGATCGTATCTTCCCCAACGCTAGATAATGCCATAAATTCTTCTGTATCTTTACCACCCATTGCACCCGAATCAGCCACAACAGGACGGAAATTCAAGCCCAGGGTACTAAAGATTCGACTATAAGCACTATGCATATCATTGTAGGCTTCATCAAGCTGTTCTTCAGAAGAATGGAAAGAGTAGGCATCTTTCATAATAAACTCTCTTCCTCGAAGCAAACCAAAGCGTGGACGACGCTCATCACGATACTTTGTTTGAATCTGATAAAGAGTCACCGGCAATTGCTTGTACGATTTCAACTCATCGCGAACAAGACTTGTAATTAACTCCTCGTGAGTAGCACCGAGAGCAAAAGGTCTACCGTGGCGATCCTTTAGTCTCATTAGCTCAGGACCGTAAACGTCCCATCGCCCCGTTTCCTGCCATAGCTCAGCAGGTTGAATCGCTGGCATTAATAATTCCTGTGCACCAGTTCCATCAAGCTCTTTTCGAATCACTTCTTCAATTTTCATTAGTACTTTCTTTCCTAATGGTAGGTATGAATAAATACCTGAAGCATTTTGACGTATAAAACCCGCTCTGACAAGGAGCTGATGACTTTTAATTTCGGCATCAGCTGGATTATCTCGAAGGGTTGGATTAAAATATTTAGATTGTTTCATCTACTGCACCTCATTTCATTCTTAAAACGGGTCCCGTGGCTCCTATAGGAAGAAGCGTTGGATATCATTCCATGTCACTACTAGCATGAGCAACATGAGAAACGAAAAGCCAATAAAGTGAACTAAGCTTTCCTTTTGCGGATCAATTGGCTTGCCACGTAACGCTTCCACACCGATGAATAGTAGTCTTCCTCCATCAAGTGCAGGAAGTGGCAATAAGTTAAAAATACCAAGGTTAATACTTAAGAAACCAGCCCATCTCATGAGAACATAGAGCCCTCCAGATGCAGCTTCTTCTGTGTAACTATAAATTCCTACAGGTCCTGAGAAAGCATCGATGGAAAGCTGCCCCGTTACAAGCTGGCCAAGTCCTACGAATATGGCCTTTCCGAATTCATACGTTGATGTAAAACCAAAAACGATAGAGTCTAAGAAATCCACTTGATATTCTAGGGAAACCCCAATACGACCAACAGATTGATTTTCAGAAAGCTCTTGTTTTTCTGGAGTAATGGATAAAGAGACCGATTCACCTTCACGATCTACTTTAAATCCTAGCTGATTATTTGCGTTATCCTGAATAATAGACGTCATCTTATTCCAGCCTGTTATTTCAGTCCCATTAATTTCAGTAATAACATCACCATTCATCATACCGGCTTGCTCAGCTGGACTGCCTTCAACGACTTCGTTAACCTGGCTCGTTGGCGTCCCTTGTAATAAGCCTAGCGTGATGAAAATAACAATCGCAAGTAAAAAGTTCATAACTGGGCCAGCAAAAATGGCCAGGAAACGGTCCCAAAGCGACTTTGAACCGAATTGACGATCAAACGGCGCAATCTGAAACTCAGATCCATCCATCACATAATGAGATGTTTCATCAATTGAGAATACCGTAGCTGGTTCATCTTCGTCTTCGTATCCTTTAATATAAAGCCCACGCTCAAGGTCGGCTTCTTCAACCGTTACTTCTTTTAAATTAGGGTAAGCTGATTTTTGATTGATAACAATCTTTTCAACTTTATTCTGATCATTAAACAGAAGCCCAACACGCTGTCCAGGTTTCAATTCAATCATTTCAGGATCTTCGCCGGCCATTCGAACAAATCCACCGAGCGGCAGAAGTCTGATCGTGTAAACCGTCTCACCTTTCTTGATTGTGAAAATTTTCGGTCCGAAGCCTATGGCGAATTCTCGGCACAAGATTCCTGCACGTTTTGCCAGGAGCAAGTGACCCAATTCATGGAAAAAGACAAGTGCTCCGAATATGATAATGATCGAAATCACAGTATTCATATCCACTTACCACCTTTATTTAATTAATGACTGAACTCGTAATCTTGTTTCAGAATCTACAGCAAGAATTTCTTCAAGCGATGCATTTTGAACGATACTGTGGTTTTCCATCGCCTGTTCTACGAGCTCTTCGATCGTTAAGAAATCGATCTTTCCCTCCAGAAATGCTGCAACGGCCGTTTCGTTTGCCGCATTCATGACGGCTGGGAGTGAACCACCGGCGCGGCCAGCTTCATAAGCTAACTTTAATGCGCGGAAGCGGTCGTAATCAACCTTCTCAAAATGTAACTTACCAACTTCCCATAAGTTTAACCGTTTTGCATTTCTGATTTCAAGTCGATCAGGATAGCTAAGTGCATACTGAATTGGAATTCGCATATCCGGAGTACCTAGATGGGCCATGACACTACCGTCTATGTACTCTACCATCGAGTGAATAATACTTTCTTTATGAAGCAATACATCAATCTGATCATAAGGTGTTCCAAACAGCCAGTGCGCTTCAATCACTTCAAGGCCTTTGTTCATCATTGTAGCTGAATCAATGGTAATCTTAGCACCCATGGACCAGTTCGGATGATTTAAGGCATCATTCACACTAACTCCTACAAGTTCTTCACGTGTTTTATCACGGAAGCTTCCACCTGATGCTGTAAGAATGAGGCGCTCCATTTGATCTTGTTTTTCACCATTCAAGCATTGAAACAATGCTGAATGTTCGCTATCTACTGGCAGAAGGGCAGATCCATGTCGTTTGGCTGCCTCTGTTACGAGATGCCCAGCAGTTACAAGCGTTTCTTTATTTGCAATAGCAATCGTTTTTCCCTGTTCAATCGCTGAAAGGGTCGGAGAAAGTCCGATACTGCCGAGAATAGCATTTACAAGAACGGTTGAATCGTGATGACAGGCTACTTCTAGCAATCCTTCATCTCCATAGACAATCTTTGTCTTTCTTGAAATTGTTCTTCTGAGCGAGTCAGCATCTTCTTTCTTTTGAACAGATAATAGCTTTGGCTTAAATTCCTCTGCTATTTCCACCGCTTTTTGAACATTTTTCCCTACTGAAACAGCTACAAGAGAAAACATGTCAGGGTGCATTCTCACAATGTCGAGAGTCTGAATACCGATAGAACCAGATGCTCCCAATAAGCTTATTTTCTTCAAACGACCCGTTCCTCCAATCTACTCTGTTTCATCAAACCAGGTTAAGTAAATGCAGAAGAGGGAGAACGAATATTAGACTATCAAATCGATCAAGTATCCCTCCGTGCCCTGGCAAGATACTGCCTGAATCCTTCACTCCGTAATGACGCTTGAATGCTGATTCAACAAGGTCACCTATCTGTCCAAAAACAGAAGTTAGAACGGAGACGATCAAAACAACTATCATGGAATCATACACCGGATAAATCAATTGAAAAACAACGCCAACAAGAACTGCCATTACAACGCCGCCAACTGCACCTTCAACCGTTTTGTTCGGAGATATATGAGGCCATAGCTTTTTCCTTCCGAGCGATCGTCCTACAAAATATGCGCCAGAGTCAGACGCCCATATAAGAAAAATAATGAAAAATAAATGAATCATACCATCTAAATTATTTTCTCCCAGGTACCGTGTCGCTGTAAAATAATAGAAACCTAGACCGACATATAACGAAGCCATCATAATAAATGAACTTTCATCAAAACTATACTTATTCTTCGTAAGGACAGTCATAGCAAGCAAAATAAGCAAGCCGAAGAACAAGAGGTCAATCTTGGTGAATACAGACGACGTCAATGACGCAATCCAGTCGTCAGGCATAACAAGAATCCACGTTCCGACGATAGCAAGTAATCCAGGAAGTGAAACCAATGTGATTTTCTTCATTAGTAACAGTTCGACCATTCCAACAGTGGCAACAAGCGCCATCAAAATGATAAATGGCCAGTCTCCTACAATAATCATTCCTAACAAAAGGGCGCCAAAAATCACACCCGTAATAACACGTTGTTTCATTACGTTAATGTCCTCCTACACTTACACCCCGCCGTAACGTCTTCCTCTTCGCTGGTATTCCTGTACGGCCTCAATAAAATGGTGCTCTGTAAAATCAGGCCAAAGAACTTCCGTAAACCAAAGTTCAGTATAAGCTAACTGCCAGAGCATAAAGTTACTTAAGCGAATTTCTCCGCTTGTCCTTATTAATAAATCCGGGTCCGGGTACTGGCTACTGAGTAAATACGAAGAAATCTTCTCTTCCGTAATCTCTTCTTCCGTCAGTATCCCCTTTCTTACATCACTTAATAACCGCTGCATCGCTGTTTTCATTTCATGACGACTACCATAGTTAAGCGCGAAGTTAAGAATGAGTCCGGTATTGTCTTTCGTCTCTTTCACTGCCTTGCTTATGGCTTTGAACGTATGGGGGGGCAGCTGTTCTCGTTCTCCCATAATTCTAACTTGAACGTTCTGCTCGATCAATTCTGGCAGGTGGCTAAGTAGAAATTGCTCAGGGAGCTTCATTAAAAAGTCTACTTCTTCCTTTGGTCGTTTCCAATTCTCGGTCGAAAAGGCATACAGGGTTAAATATTGAACACCCAGATCATTCGCCTTTCTTACGATTTTCTTTACAACCTTAACGCCTTCACGGTGGCCAGCCACACGCGGGAGACCTCGCTTCTTCGCCCAGCGTCCATTGCCATCCATAATGATCGCAATATGTCCTGGGATATTTGCAGATGTGTTAATTTCTAAATGTTCCTCATCTTCATTCTTTCTCATCCAGTTCGAGAACTTCCCAAGCATTGCAAATCCTCCATTGTGTCACTTACTTAACAAAAAAACCCCCTGTGGGAAAAGAGGGTCCTTTTATTATCTTATTTTACATGTTATTGAATTAGACTTCCATGATTTCTTTTTCTTTATCAGTCGCAACACTGTCAGCTTCAGCTACATACTTGTCAGTAAGCTTTTGGACATCGTCGTTGCCACGGCGAAGCTCGTCTTCTGTAATATCGCCATCTTTTTCTTGTTTCTTTAACTCATCATTTGCATCGCGGCGAATGTTGCGAAGCACGACTTTGCCTTCTTCCGCATACTTCTTAACGAGTTTCACAAGATCTTTACGACGCTCTTCTGTTAGAGCTGGAATCGTTAGACGAATAACATTCCCATCATTTGAAGGTGTTAAGCCAAGATCTGATTTAAGAATTGCTTTTTCGATCTCGCCGATTGAAGTCTTATCATAAGGTTGGATTAGTAGCATACGTGCTTCCGGAACAGAAATACCAGCAAGCTGGTTAACTGGTGTTGGAGCACCGTAGTAGTCAACTTGAATTTTATCAAGTAGAGAAGCATTTGCTCTTCCAGCTCTTAGTGTTGCTAGCTCACGCTTCAAGCTTGAAATTCCATTCTGCATACGTTCTTCAGCGTTTTTCAAGATTTCTTTCGTCATCTTAATTTCTCCCCTTTACAACTGTTCCAATTTCTTCGCCGCAAATGGCGCGCTTAATGTTTCCTTCTTCCATAATGGAAAAGACAACAAGTGGAATGTCATTATCCATACAAAGTGAAGAAGCTGTGGAGTCCATTACAGCTAAGCCTTCCTTAAGTACATCAAGGTAAGAAAGGGTGTCATACTTCTTCGCAGTAGCGTCAACTGTAGGATCGGCTGTGTAAACTCCGTCTACGTTGTTCTTCGCCATTAAAATAACATCTGCTTCAATTTCTGCCGCACGCAATGCAGCAGTCGTATCTGTTGAGAAGTATGGATTACCCGTACCAGCCGCAAAAATGACAACGCGTTTTTTCTCAAGGTGTCGAATCGCTTTACGACGAATATATGGCTCAGCTACCTGTCTCATTTCGATTGAAGTTTGAACACGTGTTTCAACTCCAATATTCTCAAGGCTATCCTGCATAGCTAGTGAATTCATAACTGTTGCAAGCATCCCCATATAATCAGCAGTAGCACGGTCCATTCCCATCTCACTGCCTACTTTACCACGCCAGATGTTTCCTCCGCCAACGACGACAGCCACTTCCACACCCATTTCGTGAATTTCTTTCACTTGAGATGCGATTGACTGTACGATTGTCGGTGAAATCCCTTGACCTTCTCCACCCGACAAAGCTTCTCCGCTTAATTTTAACACAACGCGTTCATACTTGGCTCCGCTCATTTTAACCCTCCAGCATGTTTATCAGTATTTGTTCTTGAAAAATAGGGAACACAACGTGTTCCCTATCATTGTTTTACTTCTTCACTTGAGACATAACTTCTTCAGCGAAGTTATCTTCACGTTTCTCCATGCCTTCGCCAACTTCGTAGCGGATGAAGCCTTTTACAGTAGCGCCTTTAGATTCAACGTACTTACCAACTTTTTGATCAGTGTCTTTAACAAACGGCTGATCAACTAGAGAAATTTCTTCGAAGAATTTGTTGATACGGCCTTCTACCATTTTCTCAACAATTTTCTCTGGCTTACCTTCGTTAAGAGCCTGTTGCTTCAATACTTCACGCTCGCGTTCAACTTCTTCAGTTGGAACAGCATCACGAGATACGAAACGAGGGTTAACTGCTGCAGTGTGCATAGCAACGTCTTTCGCTACTTCTTCGTCAGTTGTGCCTTCAAGAAGTGTTAGAACACCAATGCGTCCACCCATGTGTAGGTATGCGCCGAATGCGTCAGCGTCAGTTTTCTCAATGATTTGGAAACGACGAAGAGAAATCTTCTCGCCGATTTTAGCAATTTTGTCGTTAATGAATTCAGTAACGGTTTGTCCGTTTTCCATTTTGCTTTCAAGAGCTGCGTCCACAGACTCAGGATTCGTACTAAGGAGGTGATGCGAAATATCATTGATTAGTGAAATAAAGCTTTCGTTCTTTGAAACGAAGTCAGTTTCAGAGTTAATTTCAGCAATTACTGCTTTGTTACCTTCAACAGCGATCGTTGCAAGACCTTCAGCTGCTACGCGGTCAGCTTTCTTAGCTGCTTTAGAAATACCTTTCTCACGAAGCCAGTCGATTGCTTTGTCCATGTCACCGTCGTTTTCTGTTAGAGCTTTTTTGCAATCCATCATACCTGCACCAGTTTGTGCACGCAATTCTTTTACCATTTGAGCTGTTACTGCCATTAGTAATTCCTCCTTGAATTATGATATGTAATCATACCCTTTTGGGTTAAAAAAAGGTGATAAAGGGGTTAGAGTTCCCCTTTATCACCCCTTTGTGTTCTTATACAGATGTTTCTTCAGTTTCTACCGCTTCAACTTCTGCTTCTTCTTCTACTTTGCTAACTTCGATAACAGCGTCAGCCATTTTAGCAGTAAGAAGTTTCACAGCGTGGATTGCATCGTCGTTACCAGGGATAATATAGTCGATCTCATCTGGATCACAGTTTGTATCCACGATCGCAACGATTGGGATATTAAGCTTACGAGCCTCAGCAATAGCAATACGCTCTTTACGAGGGTCGATTACGAACATTGCGTCTGGAACGCCGTTCATATCTTTAATACCACCAAGGAATCTTTCAAGGCGATCCATTTCTTTTTTAAGAAGCATAACTTCTTTCTTAGGTAGTACTTCAAAAGTACCGTCTTCTTGCATCTTCTCAAGGCTCTTCAGGCGGTTAATACGCTTTTGAATAGTTTCAAAGTTCGTAAGCGTTCCACCCAACCAGCGTTGGTTGATGTAGTATTGACCAGCACGGATCGCTTCATCCTTAACGGAATCTTGCGCTTGCTTTTTTGTACCTACGAAAAGAACTTTACCACCGTCCTGAGCAATGTCACGAACGAAGTTATAAGCTTCTTCGACTTTCTTCACTGTTTTTTGAAGATCGATAATGTAGATACCGTTTCTTTCAGTGAAGATATAAGGTTTCATTTTCGGGTTCCAACGACGAGTCTGATGACCGAAGTGTACCCCAGCTTCAAGAAGCTGTTTCATAGAGATTACTGCCATGATTGTGTTCCTCCTAATGGTTTTTTTTATCCTCCGCTTGCATCTATTTCGGAAAAAACTGCGTCTGCAGCACCACTTTCCAAATCAACAAGCGTGTGTGATTAACACCGTTGATTAATATATCATATCAAGTGACAAGTCGCAAGTTTAAATCTTAAATTCCATGAATACCTACACAAACTCACTCTCACAGTACGCTTAAACGGTTAGGATTCAACTCCATCGTTTGCAAAAGGACTGTTGAAATCGGCAACATTCTATTAAAAAAGCTCCGAGAGATCTCGGAGCTTTAGATGAATTACTGTGTCTTAAGTTTTGAAAGCTCTACAAGGAATTTATCGTTAAGAACTTTAATGTAAGTTCCTTTCATTCCTAGAGAACGAGACTCAATAACACCAGCACTCTCAAGCTTACGAAGAGCGTTTACGATAACAGAGCGAGTGATGCCTACGCGGTCAGCAATTTTACTTGCAACTAGAAGTCCTTCATTACCTTCAAGTTCTTCAAAGATGTGCTCGATTGCTTCAAGTTCACTATAAGAAAGAGAAGAAATCGCCATTTGTACAACCGCTTTGTTTCTTGCTTCTTCTTCAATTTCTTCCGCTTTTTCATGAAGAATTTCCATTCCTACTACTGTTGCACCATATTCAGCTAATAGAAGATCATCATCTGAGAATGAGTCGCTTAGACGTGACAGGATGAGCGTACCAAGACGGCTTCCACCACCAACGATCGGTACAATTGTTGTAAGACCTTTTTCAAAGAGGTCACGGTTTTCTACTGGGAAAGCTGTGTACTCGCTTGTGATATCCAGATTCGAAGAAGTTTCTGCAATGTTGAACAGGTTTTGTGTATATTCTTCAGGGAACTGACGCTCAGAAAACATTTTCTTCATACGTTCGTTTTCGATTTCTTGATTAATTGCGATTCCAAGTAGCTTACCTCTGCGGCTTACGACATATACGTTTGCCATAATGACGTCTCGTAGTGTTTCAGCCATGTCTGTAAAGTTAACTGGCCCCTCAGATTTTTGTAGCATTCCATTAATTTTTCTTGTTTTTTCAAGTAAATTCATAGTTTTGTCCTCCTGCATGTATTATAGGATGTATTGGCTGAGGTCACGGTTCTTCGCAATAGAAGCTAACTTTTCCTCAACATACTCTGGTGTAATCGTGATGCTGTCTAGATTAATGTCCGGTGCTTCAAATGAAAGATCTTCAAGAAGCTTTTCTAAAATTGTGTGCAGTCTTCTTGCGCCAATGTTGTCAGTGTCCTGATTCACTTCGGTTGCAATCGTAGCAATTTTAAGAATAGCATCGTCAGAAAATTCAACTTTAATACCTTCTGTTTCTAATAATGCTGTGTATTGCTTCACAAGAGCATTATCAGGCTCTGTTAATATACGTTTAAAATCGTCTACGGTTAAACTTGATAACTCAACGCGGATTGGGAATCGGCCTTGCAGTTCAGGGATTAGATCAGATGGTTTCGACATGTGAAATGCCCCCGCGGCCATAAACAAAATATGGTCTGTTTTTACTGGACCGTACTTCGTTGTTACCGTTGAACCTTCTACGATTGGCAATATGTCTCTTTGAACGCCCTCTCTGGATACATCAGCTGACTGCTGACTTTTCCCCGCGACCTTGTCAATTTCATCAATGAAGATGATACCCGTTTGTTCCGTCTTTGAAACTGCATCCTGTGCGACTTCATCCATATCCACAAGTTTTGCTGCTTCATCCTGCGTTAAGACCTTTCGTGCTTCTGACACCGGAAGCTTACGTTTTTTCTTCTTTTTAGGCATGATATTTCCGAGCATATCCTGCATGTTCATACCCATTTGCTCCATGCCAGCTCCCTGGAACATGTCCATCATGGAATTGTTTTGTTCTTCCACTTCAACAGTAATCATCCGATCTTCGAGTTCACCTAGCGCAAGCTGTTGAGCTATTTGCTTTCGTCTTGAAGCAATCGACTGATCTTCTGAACTAGCCTGGGTATTTGTTTCTTCTTGCCCCTGATTACCAAATAACATTTCAAGCGGATTCTTGTATTGTGTCTGCTTCTTATTAGACGGTACGAGCAGTTCCACAATGCGTTTATTCGCATTTTCTTCCGCTCTGCCCTTCACCTGTTCCATTCGGTCTTCTTTGACAAGTCTGATTGATGTTTCAACGAGATCGCGAACCATTGATTCCACATCTCGGCCTACATAACCCACTTCAGTAAATTTCGTTGCTTCTACTTTAATGAAAGGAGCATTGACAAGACGAGCCAGTCGTCGCGCAATTTCAGTTTTACCAACGCCTGTTGGCCCAATCATTAAAATATTTTTTGGATTCACTTCATCCTTCAGTTTATCGCTTAAAAGACCCCGACGGTAACGATTTCTCAATGCCACGGCAACAGCCTTTTTCGCGTCATTCTGACCAACTATATACTGATCAAGCTTTTCAACAATTTGTCTCAGTGTTAATGGATTAGACATACGATCTCCTCCAAAGATACAGTTTATATACTAAATGGTTTCTACGATAATTTGATCATTTGTGTACACGCAAATTTCTGATGCAATTTCCATAGAGGCCTGCGCAATTTCTTCAGCGGTTTTGTTATCACTGTATCGCTTAAGAGCTCTACCTGCTGAAAGTGCGTAGTTAGAACCTGAACCAATGGAAAGAATGCCATCATCAGGTTCGATCACTTCACCAGTACCTGAGATAAGCAGAAGCTCATCCTTATTCATAACGATTAACATGGCTTCAAGCTTTCTTAGTACACGGTCACTGCGCCACTCTTTTGCGAGTTCAACAGCAGCACGCTGTAGGTTACCGCCGAATTCTTCCAGTTTGCTTTCGAATTTCTCAAAAAGAGTGAATGCGTCCGCAACTGATCCTGCAAATCCAGCAACCACCTTCCCATGAAATAACCTTCTTACTTTCTTAGCCGTATGTTTCATGACTACGGCATTGCCAAATGTCACCTGGCCATCACCGGCCATTGCGCACTCTCCATTATGCTGTACTGCAAATATCGTCGTTGAATGAAAGTCTCCCATAAGTTCCTCCTCCCGAGCTATTAAGCTCTTGGGTGATGGTTCATGTATATATTTCGCAATCGATCTCCCGTCACATGGGTATAGATCTGAGTAGATGATAAATCGGAATGTCCTAAAAGCTCCTGAACAGATCGTAAGTCTGCCCCTTCATTCAGTAAATGTGTTGCGAATGTGTGTCTCATCACATGGGGACTTATATGTACATGCAGCGAAGCGTTTTTCACAATCTTATCTAAAATTGTTCGTACGCCTCTTGCTGTCACGCGACTACCTCTAAAGTTTAAAAACAGGGCTTTTGTCGGCTCTTTTCCGGACGAACCGAGTTTTACTCGTCCATCCTCTAAATACTCTTTTATTGCATCTATAGCGAAACTACCAATTGGTACATATCTTTCCTTACGCCCCTTACCGATTACAAAAATGGTACCAATCGCAAAATCAATGTCTTCTAAATTAAGCGCAACGCATTCACTAACGCGAATGCCACACCCGTACAATACTTCGAGCAAAGCTCTGTCTCTTTGACCAAGCGGCTTCGACGTATCGGGCGTATCAAACAATACATTGAGCTCTTTTTCATACAAAAATTGTGGAAGGCGCTTCTCTTGCTTCGGTAGTGAGCTCATTGTAAATGGATTAATCTCAACAATGTTTTCGCGTAAAAGGAATCGATATAAGCTTCGTAACGTTGAAATTTTTCTCGCTGCTGTTTTTCTTGCGTAACCTCGCTCGTGAAGCTCAGTCAAATAAATTCTGACATCTGCATAAGAAACAGCAGCAAAGACATCGATAGTCTGCTGCTTCATAAAAGACTTGAAATGTTCAATGTCCTGTAAGTAACCTGAGATCGTATGTGGTGAACAATTCTTCTCAATCTGAAGATACTCAGAAAATGATTGAATATGAGCTTGTTGGTTGTTATTCATCGTTATCACCTCAAAAGGCTTCTAAATCGTATCACAATTTAGAAGCCTTAGCAATAGGAATTTACAATCTTTTTACAAAATTCTGAATTGTTTCTAACGCTCGATTAGCGATCGTTTCATTACGCTCTTTCTTGCCTTTAATTCGCGTTTCAAGCGGTGGGAACAAACCAAAGTTAGCATTCATCGGTTGGAAGTTATCCGGATTAGCCGTCGTAATATAATTCGCTAGACTACCAAGCGCAGTTTCTTCAGGAAACACTAGCGGCTCTTCATCCTTCATTAGTCGAGCAGCGTTAAATCCAGCGATTAGTCCAGATGCCGCTGATTCTACGTACCCTTCCACACCTGTCATTTGACCTGCAAAGAATAGATTCTCGCGATCTTTGTATTGGTAAGTAGCTTTCAATAAGTTCGGAGAGTTAATAAACGTATTTCGATGCATTACGCCATAACGTACGATGTCCGCGTTCTCAAGTCCAGGAATTAAGCGAATCACTTCTTTTTGCGGTCCCCATTTGAGATGCGTTTGGAATCCAACAATATTATATAGGGTACCAGAAGCATTATCCTGCCTTAGTTGAACGACAGCGTAAGGACGCTTTCCTGTTCTAGGATCCTCAAGACCCACAGGTTTAAGAGGACCAAACGTCATCGTCTTCTGCCCGCGCTGGGCCATTACTTCAATTGGCATACATCCTTCGAAGAAAATTTCCTTCTCAAATTCTTTAAGCGGAACCGTTTCAGCTGAAATAAGTGCTTCATAGAACGTATTAAATTCTTCTTCCGTCATTGGACAGTTTAAGTAAGCTGCCTCTCCCTTATCATAGCGTGACTTCTTATACACTTTCTCCATATCAATGCTTTCCGTTTCGATAATAGGAGCAGCAGCATCATAAAAGTATAGGTACTCTTCTCCGCTTAAAGCCTTTAACTGATCTGAGAGATCCTTAGAAGTTAGCGGGCCTGTCGCTATAATTGTTGGCCCTTCAGGGATTTTTGTACACTCTTCCGAAAAAACCGTTACGTTTGGATGGTTTTTAACATTCTCCGTTACCTTCGCAGCGAATTCATGACGATCCACAGCCAGTGCACCACCAGCCGGAACGGCACATTCGTCAGCAGACTTAATGATAACTGAATCCATTCGACGCATTTCTTCCTTTAAAACGCCGACTGCATTTGTTAACGTATTCGCTCTTAGTGAATTACTACATACTAGCTCAGCAAATTTATCGGTATGGTGAGCAGGCGTTTGCTTCTTAGGACGCATCTCATAGAGATGAACGTCCACTCCTTGCTTTGCAAGTTGCCACGCTGCTTCACTTCCAGCAAGTCCGGCACCGATTACCGTCACATGTTTACTCATTGCCATAACCCCTTACTAGTTTTCTTCTTCAACGAAATCGCAGTTTACGCATTTGATTTCTTTCTTTTTCTTCGTTTTCTTCTCAACAAGTAAATCACCGCATTTAGGACATGGTCTCTTGATTGGTTTATCCCATGAAAGAAAATCACATTCAGGAAAACGATCGCAACCATAGAAAAGACGGTTCTTTTTACTTTTTCGCTCTACAACATTACCTTCTTTACACTTCGGACAGGTAACGCCAACTTCTTTAAGGATTGGTTTTGTATTACGGCAATCAGGAAAGTTTGAGCAAGCCATGAATTTCCCATAGCGTCCCATCTTGATGACCATAGGTGAACCACACTTCTCACAATCTTCTCCAGCGGGTTCATCTTTAATCTCGACTTCCTTCATTTCTTCCTCGGCTACTTTCAGCCGCTTTTCGAAGTTTTGATAAAATTCATTGATGACAGAAATCCATTCTGCATCGCCATCCTCAATTTTGTCAAGATCATTTTCTAATCCAGCAGTGAATTCAATATTGATGATATCCTGGAAGAACTCCAAAATCAGTTCTAATACAATTTCACCGAGCTCAGTTGGCACAAATTTCTTATCTTCTAACGCCACATACCCTCGACGTTGAATCGTATCAAGCGTAGGAGCGTAAGTAGAAGGGCGGCCTATACCGAGTTCTTCCATTGTTTTAACAAGGCGAGCTTCTGAATATCTCGGCGGTGGCTGTGTGAAGTGCTGAGAAGGATCAATTTCTGACGTAGAAACATCCATGCCTTCTTCAAGGTCAGGAAGCATTTTATCTTCTTCCTTTTTATTGTCGTCGTTTCCTTCAACGTACACCTTCATAAACCCTTTGAATTTCACTTTAGAACCAGTCGCACGGAAGATCGTTCCGTTGTTCTCAAGATCTACACTCATCGTGTCCATAATAGCCGGTGCCATCTGACTGGCTACAAAACGCTCCCAGATGAGCTTGTATAAACGGAGCTGATCGCGCTTTAAGTAAGCCTTCATCTCAGATGGATCACGCATAACCGATGTCGGTCGAACCGCTTCGTGAGCATCTTGTGATTTACCTGATTGTTTCTTAGCAGGCTTTTTAGCTGATAAGTATGTGTCTCCATATTTACCTTGAATGTATTCCTTCGCTTCATCCTTCGCTGTTTCAGAGATGCGTGTTGAGTCAGTTCTCATGTACGTAATTAAACCGACTGTACCTTGTTTACCAATCGCAATCCCCTCGTAAAGCTGCTGAGCAAGCATCATTGTTTTCTTCGCTCTGAAATTTAACTTTCTTGCTGCTTCCTGTTGAAGAGAAGATGTTGTAAATGGAAGGGCTGGGTTTCGCTTACGTTCTTTCTTTTGAACGGATTGGATCTCAAACTGATCTCCTTCAATGCGCTTTAACACGTTGTCGACGTCTTCACGTGATTGAAGATCTGTTTTCTTTCCATCCACTCCGTAAAACCCAGCTTCGAATTGCTCTCCATCTTTTTCGAAAGAAGCTTTGATTTTCCAATATTCTTCTGCCTGGAAATTCTGAATCTCTTTCTCTCTTTCAATGATAAGGCGAACTGCAACGGATTGAACTCGTCCAGCACTTAGGCCTTTCTTCACTTTTTTCCATAATAATGGACTGATGTTATACCCAACAAGACGGTCAAGTACTCGACGCGCTTGCTGTGCATCCACTAAATCCATGTTAATTGGTCTCGGCTGCTTGAAAGCATCCTTTACCGCATCTTTTGTAATTTCGTTAAATACGACCCTGCATTCAGTTTGCTCATCAATCTTCAAACTGTGAGCTAGATGCCACGCAATCGCTTCCCCTTCGCGATCGGGGTCAGCTGCGAGATAGACTTTCTTCGCTTTTTTGGCTGCATCTTTAATTTCCTTAAGGACAGGGCCTTTCCCGCGTATTGTTATATATTTAGGAGCATAGTTGTTTTCCACATCAACGCCCATCTGACTTCTTGGCAGGTCAATGACATGACCTAATGAGGCTTTCACCTGATATTTCTTTCCTAAATATTTTTCAATTGTTTTTGCTTTAGCGGGAGATTCAACAATAACTAGATAATCTGCCACAATACGTTTCCTCCCCCCATTGAGGTAAATTTTAAAATCTTCCTTATTATTAAATAGTCAAAACTCGTTTGTCAAATAGTGCTAGTTTCATTTTCATGAAAATTCGGTAATTCATCAAGTATATCTTTTGCCTCTAATACTAGCTTAGCCCCCTGCTGAATAAGTCGATTTGTTCCTTCAAAGTACGAGTCAGTCATCCTGCCTGGTAAGCAAAAAACTTCTCGTCCCTGATCCATCGCTTGATCAGCAGTAATCAACGAACCACTTCGTTTTCTTGCTTCTACAATAAACGTTCCAAGCGATAATCCGCTAATAATTCGATTCCGCTCAGGAAACTGATGTTTTTCTGGTCCCCTATCTGGTGGATATTCTGAAAGCAGAAGACCGTTTTTGGCAATTATTGAAGCAAGCAGCTGATTTTCTTTAGGGTAGATATGCTTAAACCCGCTTCCAAGGACGGCAATCGTTCCTGCATCGTGATCAAGCGCGATCCGGTGTGCAAGAGTATCAACACCGAGAGCAAGACCACTTACGATCGTCCAACCTTTCGTTACGATTGGCGTTAAAATAAGTTTCATCATCGCTTCCGCATCACGCGAATGATTTCTTGATCCGACGACACTAAGGGCTCGTTGTTCATTAAGAAGCGCGGTGTTACCGATACAATATATAACCCACGGTGCATCATAAATATGCGAAAGCCTTTCAGGGTATGCTTCGTCAAATCTCGTAATAGCCCGAATTTCCCCTGCTTTAATATGAGAAAACCTCCATGGTTTTTTCATATGAAGATCTTCATATAATAAGCTCGCATGCTCTCCTGGTATGTGAAATTGTCTTAACTGAGTAGCAGACATATCATATATGCTTTGAAGCGTTGGGTCAAATGTAAGAAATGAACGCAGCACTTTCCAGTCAGTTCCTCGGCACTGATGTAACTGAATTAACCGGCTTCTAAACGTTCTCAACCATGCCTCTCCCCTATCAGCATTAAAATGTATTATTTCTCGTTATGTATAAGAGAAATAGCTCCCGAACGGGAGCTATTACCATTAAGCCTTATGTGTTGTGCACTTCTCTAGTAATCCTTTATCTTCAAGAACAGAGATGAGCGTTTCGCCCATTACAGCAGGTGTAGGTGCGACTTTAATTCCGCACGACTCCATTGTTTTGATCTTCTCGTCAGCTGTCCCTTTACCGCCAGAAATAATTGCACCGGCATGACCCATGCGCTTTCCTGGAGGCGCCGTTTGGCCACCGATAAATCCAACGACAGGCTTTGTCATGTTTGCTTTCACCCATTCTGCCGCTTTTTCTTCTGCCGTACCACCGATTTCGCCGATCATAATGACGGCGTACGTATCTTCATCTTCGTTGAAAGCTTGCAAGACATCGATAAAGTTCGTTCCGTTAACAGGATCTCCGCCGATTCCAACAGCAGTGGATTGACCGATTCCTGATTCAGAAAGCTGATGAACAGCTTCATACGTTAATGTACCAGAACGAGAAACCACTCCTACGTGACCTTTTTTGTGAATGTATCCAGGCATAATACCAATTTTACATTCATCAGGAGTAATCACACCAGGACAGTTCGGTCCTACAAGACGTGTTTTCTTTCCTTCCATATAACGCTTTACTTTCACCATATCGATGACAGGAATACCTTCCGTAATACAAATCGCAAGGTCCATTTCAGCGTCTACCGCTTCCATGATCGCATCTGCTGCAAAAGCAGGCGGAACATAGATGACAGAAGCATTAGCACCAGTTTTTTGAACAGCTTGCTCAACTGTATCAAATACGGGAACGCCTTCCACTTCAGTACCGCCCTTACCTGGCGTTACACCACCAACAATTTTCGTACCATACTCAAGCATTTGCTGTGTATGAAATAAACCAACTGATCCTGTAATTCCTTGAACGATGACTTTTGTATCTTGATTAATGTATACGCTCATTCCTAGTCCCGCCTTTCTACTTCACTAATGAAACGATTTTTTCCGCGCCGTCAGCCATAGACTCAGCAGCGGTAATATTTAATCCAGAATCTTTCAGGATTTGCTTTCCAAGATCAACATTTGTGCCTTCAAGACGAACAACAAGCGGAATTTCAAGACCTACTTGCTTCGTAGCTTCTACAACACCTTCAGCAATAACGTCACACTTCATGATCCCACCAAAAATGTTTACATAAATACCTTTAACATTTTTGTCTGATAGGATGATTTTGAAGGCTTCCGTCACTTTCTCAGCTGTTGCGCCGCCCCCAACGTCAAGGAAGTTAGCGGGGTCGCCGCCGTAATGCTTGATAATATCCATCGTAGACATTGCAAGCCCTGCACCGTTAACCATGCAGCCGATATTACCATCAAGAGCAATGTAGCTAAGCTCATATTTTGATGCTTCGATTTCCTTTGAATCCTCTTCATCAAGATCACGAAGTTCAAGGATATCTTTATGGCGATAGAGCGCATTTGGATCAAAGTTTAATTTAGCATCAAGAGCCATTACGTTCCCATCCCCAGTTGTTACAAGAGGATTGATTTCCGCAATTGAAGCATCTTTTTCTACAAAAACTTTGTATAAACCAAGCATAAACTTCACTGCTTTATTGATTTGTTCTTTCGGGATATTAATATTAAATGCTAGTCTTCTAGCCTGGTAACCCTGAAGACCTACAGCTGGATCGATCACTTCTTTGAAGATTTTCTCTGGGCTGTGTTCAGCCACTTCTTCAATTTCAGTTCCGCCTTCTTCAGATGCCATCATGACCACTCTTGACGTTACACGGTCAAGTACTAGACCAACGTAATATTCCTGTTTAATATCGCAACCTTCTTCAATAAGTAAGCGCTTTACTTCCTTACCTTCTGGTCCCGTTTGATGAGTAACTAGTGTTTTTCCGAGGATCTCCTCAGCGTATGTACGAACTTCCTCAAGGTTCTTGGCAATTTTAACACCGCCAGCTTTTCCTCGACCACCTGCGTGGATTTGTGCTTTTACAACGTAAACTTTGCTGTCTAATTGTTTTGCAACGTCCACAGCTTCTTTCGCGGAGTATGCGACTTGTCCATTAGGGACTGATACCCCGTAGCTTCTTAGGACTTCTTTTCCTTGATATTCATGGATATTCATTCTCTCATCCTCCTATCCTAGTCAATCAAATCTTTGACGACGTTTTCATTGTATAGAAAATTCACACCGATTGTCTACCCTTTTGCATAAAGTCTCTGTTCTTTCTTGCAAATATTGTTCCAATTTATCCAGGAAAGTAGCTGTATGGCGATTGTTTCGCTCTTACTTAGATGTAAAAATTGCCACTTTTCGCAAAAAAACGCTGCGTGAGTCTCAACGATATTCGAAACTTTCAACTTTTTATTGATGAAGCAAGATTGATGACTAAAATTACAAAAAAAGAAGAGGGGCTATCTCCCCTCTTCCCGTTCGTCTCTTCCTGCTTTTTTAGGTGAGTTCTCTTGCTCTCTTTTTTTATGATCCGTAATCGTTAATTCTCTTGCGGCCGCAGGTGTGTAAACTCCAAATTCCTCTCCGGCTTCTTCATAAAACGAGTCGTTTTTGTCTGGACGTCCTGGATCTTTCACAAATGATTGCTCCTTCACACTAGAATAGGTATAGTATCAACTGTTTCAGCCTATTCATACACCATTTATAGCAAGCCTAAGCGATCTCTTACAGGAGCAAATGATTTTCGATGTGCATCCGTGACACCATATTGATCAAGAGCAGCGAGATGTTCTTTCGTTCCATACCCCACATGTCGCTCAAATCCATATTGAGGATAAGTTTCTGCTAATTTTACCATCATGCGGTCACGTGTCACCTTCGCAACGATTGAGGCTGCTGCAATACTAACACTTCTCGCGTCACCTTTAATGAGCGATTCCTGATCGATTTGTAGTGGGATGTGCATGGCATCCACTAGTAAGAAATCAGCTTGGACGTTCAATCCCTCAACGGCTTGTTGCATTGCTTTTTTGGTTGCTTGATAAATATTTAATTCATCAATTTCGCTTGAGCTGACAACGCCAATTCCAATTGAAATAGCATCCTTATGTATCTGATCAAATAAGTCATTGAGTTTCGCATGAGACAGTTTTTTTGAATCCTGTAGCCCAAGAATAGGTACATCAGGGTTTAATATGACCGCTGAAGCAACCACAGGGCCTGCTAAAGGGCCTCTTCCTACCTCATCGACTCCCGCTATAGCAAGACGACCTTGTTCTCTGTAATGAGCTTCTAAGACGCTCATCTCTTCATGCATTTGAAGTATTTTTATTTTTTCTTGCTCTTTCTTTCCTTCTCTAGCAATTAAGCTCATCACACCTTTGCGTGTATCCTGTTTCCATGCTTCCCAATCATCGTTAGTATATTGCCCTTGCTTCAACATCTGGGTAATTTCTTTAATTGACTTTAGTTTTTCACTCATTGAATCTCCTCTTTCTCTTCAGTTCATTTAAAAAAGGTAAGGCTCATGGCCTTACCTTTCTGGCGTTTCAAGTGTCACATCGCCCAATTTACCACTTCGAAGCTCACGAAGCACGGTCTCAGCTGTTTTATCGTAATCAATCCAGCCGCCACTCATTAAAAAGCCACGTTTTTTCCCAATTTCATCAAACAACTCTACAACATCTTCAGGTATATCCTCAAGGTGGTAGCGATCCTTCAAGCGATTAGGATAATATTCACTCATGAATTTGAGCACATATACCGAAATATCCTGAAAATCCAGGATTTCATCTTTAATCGCTCCGGTAGCAGCCAGTTTATATCCGGTTATCTGATCTTCAAACTTAGGCCATAAAATACCTGGCGTGTCGAGAAGGTCCATTTCATCGCCTACTTTGATCCACTGCTGCTTTTTCGTAATACCTGGTCGATCTCCTGTTTTAGCAATCTTCTTCCCCGCTAAACGGTTGATCAAGGTAGATTTCCCAACGTTAGGAATTCCTAAGATTAAGGCCCGAACCGCACGCGGCTTCATGCCCTTCTCGATCATCCGATCAATCTTATCACTCATTAGCTCTCTTGCTGCTGCAGGAATACTTTTCACGCCTTTACCGGTTTGCGAATCAATTGCCAATGCTTTATGTCCTTGCGATTGAAAATAGTGTTTCCATTCAGTTGTTTTCTGATCATCCGCCATATCTGCTTTATTAAGCAAAATTAGTCTTGGCTTTGAAGAAACTATTTCATCAATCATCGGATTCCTTGAAGCAAGCGGGATGCGTGCATCCACTAGTTCAATTACAACATCAATCATTTTAAGCTTCTCGGTAATCTCCCGGCGTGCTTTTGCCATATGTCCGGGAAACCATTGAATCGTCATGCCATCTCCACCTATTCTCAAATCATGAGGTATCAAAAAATTCTAGATCCTCACTCCATTACTTGTATATCATTTAAGGGCCAAAAAATAACGTTTGCTTCTCCGACAACTTTTTCAACAGGAACGAAGCCAATGGAACGACTATCTTTACTATGCTGGCGATTGTCCCCCATCACAAACAATTGTCCTTCTGGAACTGTAGCTTCACCAGTTACACCAGTTAAATCAAAATCGTACGTTAAGTTCCCTTCTAACAAATCATCTTTATATGGTTCTAGATAGGGCTCCTTAACCGCTTCACCATTTACGTAAAGCATATCACCTTTGTATTCCACTTTATCTCCAGGCAGACCAATCACTCGTTTAATATAATCTTTACCTTCAGGTGCCTCGAATACAATGATATCGAAACGTTCAGCATCACCAATATTATAGCTGATTTTGTTCACGATCATCCGATCACGATCCTGTAATGTCGGCATCATGCTTTCGCCATCAACAACAATGGGAGCAAAAATAAAATAGCGAACGGCTCCTGCTAGTATAAAAGCAATGATGAGCGCACGTATCCACTCCCAGGAATCTTTCTTCTCTGCTGATTTGGTGCTTTTCATGCTCGTTCCTCCTAATGAAAGGGTCTTTTTTACCTATTTCTTTCCCCTCTAGCCTTTCCTACAAACCTTTATAACCCGCTTTATTTTATCATAGAAAGTTACTTATTTCACATGAGTTTTTTTCAATAGAAAAAAGGAGCCTGACAATGCAAGCTCCCTTTCGCGTCTAACTTTATCGAATTTCTTTAATACGAGCGGCTTTACCACGAAGTGCACGCAAGTAGTATAGCTTAGCACGGCGAACTTTACCGCGACGAGCAACTTCAAGCTTAGCAACTTTCGGTGAATGTACAGGGAATGTACGCTCAACACCTACTCCGTAAGAAATCTTACGAACTGTAAATGTTTCACTGATTCCGCCACCACGTCGTTTAATCACAACACCTTCGAATAACTGGATACGCTCACGAGTACCTTCGACAACTTTAACGTGAACTTTCACAGTATCTCCTGGTCGGAAATTAGGAAGATCCGACTTAAGTTGGTCTTTTGTGATATCCTGGATTAACTTGTGCATCAAGTAACCCTCCTTCCACACAGATGCTCATATAAATAATCTTTCATTACAGCGGAACATCGTAATAACGTGACTAATGCCACAACTGTTATCATAGCATAGCACTTTTTAGATTACAAGAATGAATTCACTCTTTTTCTCGCTTAATATCTTGAAGAAATTTCTCTTCTTCCTTCGTCAAGTCTTTCTCTCTAAGAAGATCCGGTCTTCTATTCCACGTGCGCCTTAACGATTCCTTAAGACGCCACTTACGAATAGCCTCATGATTTCCTGATAGAAGCACATCAGGCACGTTTAACCCAGCATACTCAGCAGGGCGTGTGTAGTGAGGGTGCTCTAGTAAACCACTACTAAACGAATCCATAGGAGCTGATGTATCATTACCTAGTACTCCAGGGAGAAGCCTTGTAACACTGTCAATAACGACCATGCTTCCAAGCTCTCCTCCTGTTAAGACAAAGTCACCAATGGAGATCTCATCCGTTACTAGATTTTCTCGAATACGCTCATCATATCCTTCATAATGACCGCAAATGAAAATAAGATGATCTTCCTTCGCAAGCTCTTCCGCTTTCTTTTGTGTAAACCTTTCTCCCTGAGGACACATCAGAATGACGCGCGGATGCTTTCCTGCTGAAAGATCGGCGACAGCATCAAAAACCGGTTGAGGCGTCAACACCATACCCGCTCCCCCGCCGTAAGGATAATCATCAACGTTTTTGTGCTTATTCGAACTATAGTCACGAAAATTGGTCACATTATAAGTCACAGCCCCATTATCCTGAGCACGCTTTAGAATCGAATGATTAAATACACCTGAGAACATTTCAGGAAACAGCGAAAGCACATCAATCTTCATGCTAATCACGAAGTCCTTCCATTAAATGAACGGTAATTTTCCCTTCACTTAAATCGACCCGTTTCACCACTTGCTCGATGTATGGTAACAAAAGATCCTTACCCCCGCCAGCAGTTTGAACAACCCAAACATCATTTGCTCCTGGTGAAAGAATTTCTTTTACCTTACCAAGATATTCGCCATCTTCAGTATGAACTTCAAGCCCGATAATATCACGGTAGTAGAATTCTTCTTTTGATAGCTTGCCGCCTTGATCTTCCTTTACTTTCAGAATACCTTCTTTCATGTGCTGTACTTCGTTTATATTGTGAAACCCTTCAAATGTAAGCAAATCAAACTGCTTATGCTTTCTATGTGATGAAACTGTTAAAGATACAGGCTCATCATCCTTAAACAAGTACAGCTTGTTGCCTATTGCATAACGCTCCTCTGGAAAATCAGTTCTAGAAATAACGCGTACTTCACCTCGCACGCCATGTGTATTCACGATCTTTCCTACATTAAGCCATTCTGTCATATCATAATATCCTTTCCTTTTGAGTCAGGGACGATGCTTTGCACAACCCCATCTTTTACGACTATTTTACCTTTTTGCTCTCTTCCATGCCACTCGTCCCCAATTTGAACTTCCTGAATGGATTGAATTTCACCGTCGTGAATTTCAGAACCTAAAGTCAACTGATCAAGTTGATCCATTTTGAAATCAAGGAATGACATTCGTTCAGATCTTGTCCGAATTTCTTTATCGAATTGATCAGCTATCCACTTTTGATCAGAAGGGCGTTTTTTTTGCAGGCGCTTCATTTCAAATTGAAGATGATCACATTCCCGCAGAAGAGAGGCATGTTCTTTTTGCCATTTGTCTAGATAGGAAGCCCGGCTTTCTTCAGTTAAAATTTGTTTCACATCATACGTTACAATGATTTTCATCTCGCTGCCCTCCATATGTAAATAGGACCTGATTTTCACATGATATATAGATGCAATAGAAAAACCTGGCTTCTGGCCAAGTCTTTTGAAAGGGAAAGCCTTCGTATTTGATGTTAAATCCACGTTCTCATAAGGGTATGTTAATAAATGTTATTGATTTTTGGCTAAGGCGAGTGAAACAGATATTTCATTCAATTGAGCCAAAAATCGAGATATCATCACTATAAGATAATATAGCTTATCATAAAAAAAGAACCCTTACGAACAATGAGAGTTTTTATAAACGTTAGATATGGATTATGAATCTGGTGAAAGGCACGTGAATTGAAAGGTTCATTCGAGTGAGCCAAAACAAAAAAAGAGGAGTTTCATCTCCCCCTAAAGTATCTCCAACTGTACACGTTTATTGGACTGAACAGCAGCGGCGTTCATCACCGTACGAATTGATCGAGCGACCTTTCCCTGCTTCCCAATCACTTTTCCTGTGTCCTCTGCATGAACGTGAAGCTTGTATATATCCAAACTGCTTGTCTCTTCTTTTTCAACACGAACATCATCAGGATAATCGACAAGAGCTTTTACAATTGTTTCAACCAGGGCTTCCATTATACTCTACCACCTTTTTAAAAATGATGGACCTAGATACACCAAAGGAGGCTTTCAAGAAAGCCTCCTCTAAGGTGTTAAATTACTTTGTGTTTTTTGCGTTGTGAAGCTTCTCCATAAGACCTGCAGTGGAGAATAAGTTACGTACTGTATCAGAAGGCTTAGCGCCTTTAAGCATCCAATCAAGAGCTTTCTCTTCGTTGATTTTCACTTCAACTGGATTAGCAACCGGATTGTAAGTACCGATTTCCTCGATGAAGCGTCCGTCACGTGGTGCACGTGAATCAGCAACAACTACGCGATAGTAAGGAGCTCTTTTAGCACCCATACGCTTTAAACGAATTTTAACTGCCATGTGTTTCACCTCCAAAAATATTCACATAAATAAATATAATATCATAAATTTATACTCTTGTAAAGAGAAAATTTACTTCATTTTTATTGCATGAATGGGAAATTCATGCCCTTACCTTTTTTCTTACCGCCTTTAGACATGTTGGTCATCTGTTTCATCATCTTCTTCATCTCGTCAAATTGTTTCAAGAGACGATTGACATCTTGCACAGATGTTCCACTACCGACGGCAATTCTTTTTTTGCGACTCGCATTGATGAGATCAGGCTCTTCTTTCTCGCGTGTTGTCATGGATTGAATAATAGCTTCAACTCGGCCAATTTGCTTCTCATCAACACTGACATTTTTCATGGCTTTTTTGTTCATTCCAGGAATCATGTCCATCAATTCATCAAGCGGTCCCATGTTTCGAACCTGACCAAGCTGATCAAGGAAATCATCGAACGTAAAGCTCATCGTTCGCATCTTTTTCTCAAGTTCTTTAGCTTTGTCTTCATCTACTGAAGTCTGGGCTTTTTCAATGAGCGTTGAAACGTCTCCCATTCCGAGAATTCGCGATGCCATTCTCTCAGGATGAAACGGTTCAAGTGCATCGAGCTTCTCACCCATACCAGCAAACTTGATCGGTTTATCTGTTACAGACTTGATCGAAAGTGCAGCACCACCGCGTGTGTCACCATCAAGCTTTGTGAGAATGACACCTGTTATATCAAGCGCATCATTAAAGCTTTCAGCTACATTCACAGCGTCCTGTCCTGTCATCGAATCAACGACAAGGAAAACTTCGTCAGGCGTAACAGCTTCTTTAACATCTTTTAGCTCTTGCATTAGATTTTCATCAATATGCAATCGACCGGCTGTGTCAATAATGACATAGTCAAGATGCTCTTCTTTTGCTTTTTCGATTGCTTTAGTAGCAATCTCAACCGGACTAACCTGATCGCCCATCGAGAACACCGGCATACTAAGTTGTTTACCAAGCGTTTCAAGCTGGTTAATCGCAGCAGGACGATAGATATCCGCCGCTACTAATAGTGGTTTACGGTTGTGATTTTTACGTAAATGGTTTGCAAGCTTCCCGACAGTAGTCGTCTTACCTGCACCCTGTAGTCCGGCCATCATAATAACAGTCGGCGGGCGACTTGAAACAGCAATTTTGCTCTGTTCGCCACCCATTAGCGCTGTCAGCTCTTCATTAACGACTTTAATGACCTGCTGCCCTGGCGTCAGGCTTTTCATAACTTCCTGTCCGACGGCGCGCTCTTTGACCTTATTGATAAACTGTTTTACGACTTTAAAGTTAACATCGGCTTCAAGCAAGGCTAACCTTACTTCGCGCATCATTTCTTTGACGTCAGCTTCCGTTACTTTCCCTTTACCGCGTATCTTCTGCAGGGTGTCTTGCAGTCGGTCGGCTAACCCTTCAAATGCCATGTTCGCCGCCTCCTAATCCAGTTTTTCAAGCGATGTAATCAACGGCAGCGCCTTCGAGTGTTCATTCTCACTCGCGATCGCTTCTCTAAGCTTTTCTAACAGCTCTTGCCTTTTGATATAACGCTCGAATAGCAACAGTTTTGCTTCATATTCTTCTATCATTTGTTCAGTTCGCTTAATGTTATCATAGACAGCCTGACGGCTAACTTGAAATTCTTCTGCGATTTCACCAAGTGAATAATCATCAAGGTAATACAATGCCATATAATTACGCTGTTTCGGTGTTAAAAGCGACTGATAAAAGTCGAATAACGAGTTAATTCTCATCGTTTTCTCTAGCATTGTTAACAGCCCCTTGTTAAGGTAATCACCTTTACGTTAATTATATTACTATGCGTCATTTTATTTGTCAAGATTTTTTCTTAACACAAATAATTTAGAATTTATTCTTCGTTTTCTTCCTCTTCTTCAATGATGGAAGAGAATAGTCCGTATACGAATGTATCAGGATCAAACTCCTGCAAATCATCCATTTTCTCCCCAAGCCCTACGAGTTTAACAGGGATATCCAGTTCGTGTCGAATAGCAAGCACGATTCCACCTTTTGCTGTTCCATCAAGCTTGGTTAACGCAATGGCAGACACGTCTGTTGATTGTCCAAATTGCTTCGCCTGACTCATCGCATTTTGTCCTGTAGTGGCATCTAGAACGAGAATCACCTCATGTGGACCTGATGGCACTTCACGTTGAATCACACGTTTTACTTTTTCTAGCTCATTCATAAGGTTTACTTTGTTCTGAAGACGCCCCGCTGTATCACAAAGCAATATATCTGCGTTTCGTGATTTAGCAGATTGAACAGCATCGAATACAACTGCTGCTGGATCTGAGCCTGCTTGGTGTTTAATCACATCAACTTCAGCTCGTTCACCCCATACTTCTAATTGCTCAATTGCTCCTGCTCGGAACGTATCCCCCGCTGCAAGAACCACTTTCTTTCCTTCTTGTTTAAACTTATGTGCGAGCTTTCCAATAGTAGTTGTCTTTCCTACCCCATTAACTCCAACGAACAAGAAAACCGTTAAACCTTCTTCTTGTACATTAAGAGACCCATCTTCATCAGACTTATGAAGAAGTTCTGCTAACTTTTCTGAAATAACGCTTTGCAGTTCCTTCGTATCTTTAATGTTACGCGTTCTCGCTTCATCTTTTAATACGTCAATGAGATCCATTACAGTCGCAACACCCACATCGGCACTGATAAGAAGCTCCTCTAGCTCTTCAAAAAAATCTTCATCAACTTTGCGATAGTTTTTTACGAGGTTATTCATTTTTGTTGAGAAAGACGTTCTTGTTTTCTCAAGACCGTCTTTAAATTTTCCGCTTACTTCATCTGTTTGTGTTGTGAACTTGTCTTTTAACTTTTTAAAAAAACTCACGTTTAATCCCCCTACTCATTATTGCGATATTAATTGCTTCGATTCTTCAAGTCTAACGGAAACGAGTCGGGATACACCTGACTCTTGCATTGTAACGCCATATAGAACATCAGACTCTTCCATTGTACCTTTTCTGTGTGTAATCACAATAAACTGCGTTTTTTCACTAAATTGCTTTAAATATTTCGCAAATCGATTGACGTTCGCATCGTCTAGCGCTGCTTCTACTTCATCCAGGACGCAAAACGGAACAGGTCGAACTTTTAAAATCGAGAATAAGAGAGCGATGGCCGTGAAAGCTCGTTCTCCTCCTGATAGAAGCGCTAAATGTTGAAGTTTCTTCCCTGGCGGTTGTGCTAATATATCCACGCCTGTTGAAAGAAGATTATCCGGATCTGTTAGTACGAGATCTGCTTTACCTCCACCAAACAATTCCTTAAAGACAATTTGGAACTGCGCTCGTATTTTAGTAAATGTATCTTCAAAGCGCTTTTTCATCTCTTGATCCATTTCCTCGATCACATCATACAATGTTTTTTTCGCTTGAAGAAGATCCGCTTGCTGTTCACTAAGAAACGTATAGCGATCATTCACTCGTTCATACTCATCTATCGCACCAAGATTAACGGTACCAAGCTCATCAATTTCTAGCTTAATGAGCTTTAGCTTACGCTTAGCATCTTCAGGTTCCAGTGTAAGAATGTGCTTTTCTTTCGCCGCTTCATAAGTCAGTCCATACTCTTCACTTAAAATAGCTAACCTGTTCTCAAGTTCTACATCAAGTCTGTTAATCCGCACCTCAACGGCCTGCATTAATCCTGAAAGCTGCTTTTCCTCTGCGATTAATAGATCGAGCTTGCTACTGACAGATTCAATCTCCTGTTGTAAAGATAACTTCACTTCACGTTCATTCTGTAGTGTTGTAAGAAGCTTCTCTTTCTCAGATCGGAATGAGACGATATTTTGGTCAAGCTTCTCCTCACCATTAGAATTGGAAGACATAGCTTCTGATAGGAGCGTAAATTCTTCGGTTGTTTCGGTTAGCTGAGCATTCGTTTCATTTTGTTCAGACGTTAAGCGGTCCAGCGTCTCTTTCTGATTCTGGAATGATTGCTGGTGCTCCGCCACTTTCACTTTAAGGTCTGTGATCTCAGTTTGTATTGTCTCACGAGACGTTTGCTGCGTTTGTTTCTTAGCAGTCAGGTTCTCGATCTTACCTTCAAGTTCTTCTGCTTGTTGAGTAATCACCTCAAGACGTTCGGTCAAATAAACGTGCCGCTTCTGATGAGTTTCTACTTCCTCATCGATCGCTTTCTTCTCTCGATCGTACAGCTGCAGACGTTCGTTTGTGTTCCGTTCGTCTCCTTCAATTGCTCTCAAATCACCAAGAAGAGACTGTTCTTCAAGTCTAAGATTCTCTCCTCGTTCGCGCATTTCATCAAGGTTCTCTTCAAGATCCGCTAATATTGCTTTATCCTGCTTGATCTCCTGCTCGGCTACAGCGGTCTTCTTCTGCATATCGTCAAGCTTGTTGATCAGTAGTTCAAGATCTCGCTGACGACTTAGAAGCGATGATGATTTTTGCTTCACACTACCTCCGCTCATAGAGCCACCTGGATTAACAACATCACCTTCAAGGGTTACGACGCGCGTTCGATATTGCATGATTTTTGCAAGTTCGTTTGCACCCTTTAGGTCTTTAGCTACGAGAACAGAGCCTAATAAGTTCTCCATCACGGCCTGATACTTCGGATCGTATGTGATGAGTTCGGAAGCCACGCCTACGAAAGCTTCATTTTCCTTAGCACGATCTAAATCATAGTTCGAAATTTTTCTTGATTTCACGACTGACAGCGGAAGGAAAGTGGCTCTTCCGGAACGGTTCTTCTTCAAGAATGAGATCGCCTGTCTTCCTGCAGCCTCATCACGAACAACGACATTCTGCATCGCACCGCCAAGGGCCGTTTCAAGCGCTGTTTCTACATCTTTAGGTACTGTTATTAGTTCCGCAACTGCCCCTTCAATCCCAGTAAGGTCTTCGCGAGCTTTGAGTACTTCTTTAACACCCTGGAAGAAACCAGCATAATCATCCTGCATTTCTTCTAACATTTCTTTCTTAGACTTGTATTGTTGAATATATTGATAAGCTTGATAAAGCTTAGATTCTTTCTCACCAAGCTCTTTCTTTTTCTCTTCCACGTCATGCTTGCTTTTATAGAACCGAGACACGTGAGCTTCAAGTAGCTTCTTGGATTCGGCTAATTTTGCAGAACGTTCCTCTTTCTTTTCGTCCACAGCGCTTCGTTCTTCAATGTATTTATGATTATCTCCATCCAGTCGCTCCTTACGCTGATTAAGAACAGAAAGCTGATCTTGAAGATAGCGGTTTTCGTTTCGAATCGACGCTTGTTCGTTAAGTAGCTCGAAGTAATCCGATTTCATATGATCAAGTTCTTGTTCAATGTCTTGCTCAATATCAGAAAGAAGCTCTGTTTCTTTTTTAAGACTGGCCTTTAAGTCACTTAATTCTTTCTTTTGCTGATCAAAGCGTTTATAGTGATGCTCAATTTCTTTCTCATAATAACTTTTTTTCTCTTGTAAAAACGTCATACGCTCACTCAAATTAGTGCGATTTTGATGCGCATTTTTTTTCCGTTCCTTAAGCACTTCTTTCTTTCCTTCAAGCTTCTCTAACTCTTCACTCGTATCAAGGAGCTGCTGCTGATAAGCTTCTAACTTACTCTCAGACTGATCAAGCTTTAATCTAATATTCGTTAGCTCTTCTTTCTTAACCTTAATGGAATCGCCGAGACTGCTTTCTCTCTCCTTTAACGAATCCAATTCAGCTTTCTTTTGCTTCCATGATTGATGATACTCTTCAATTTCATGAACCGTTAGTGCCGCTTCAATCTTTTCCAAGTCTTCTCGCTTTTGCAAGTAATCTTTGGCGATCGATGCCTGCATGCGGAGTGGTTCAACTTGATCCTCCAGCTCATAAAGAATATCCTCGACGCGGTGGAGGTTATCTTCTGTCTCTTTTAAACGAGTTTCCGCCTTCGTCTTGCGGGTTTTATATTTCAACACGCCCGCAGCTTCTTCAAAAATCTTGCGACGTTCTTCAGATTTGCTACTAAGAATCTCTTCAATTCTACCTTGACCAATAATGGAAAATGATTCTTTCCCTAGCCCAGAATCCATGAAGAGCTCAATGATATCTTTTAAACGACATGTCTGGTTATTTAATAAATACTCGCTATCTCCCGATCGATATACACGCCTCGTGACACTAACCTCATTATAGTCAATCGGTAGATATTGATTAGTATTATCAAGCGTAAGCGTTACTTCTGCTAAGTTGACCGCCTTTCTCGTATCGCTACCTGCGAAAATGATATCTTCCATTTTAGCACCTCTAAGTGACTTGGCTGATTGTTCACCAAGTACCCAGCGAATGGCGTCATTTATATTACTTTTGCCGCTCCCGTTCGGGCCGACAACTGATGTTACTCCTGGGACAAACTCAACTGAAATACGATCGGCGAATGACTTAAAGCCGACTACATCTAATCGTTTGAGGAACATCATCTTTCCCCCTCATCTGTTTTATCTATGTATGCGAATCAAAACGTTTGGTTTACTTTCATCACTAACTGTCTTATTTTATCATAAAACAATGACCTCTACGATACTGAGCTGAGACATGTTACAATAAGGAAAACCCTAAAGCAAGACAATGACTCTCTCATTGTTACTTGATTGGGAAATGGTACATAGCATGGCGACATGTCGTCATTAATTAAGTCAAATGAATAAGGCAGGTGTTACGAATGGATCTTTCCATTAAATCAGAAGAAAATCTAGCTTTTATGGTTGAGAGCATTAAAGAAAAAATGCAGGTGATCAATTCTGGCATGATTAAGCCAGAATCATTCGATTTATCTTCTTATGAAGATATTCATGAAATCTATGTGATGTTAAACAAAAAACAATCACTTAGTGTTGCAGAAATGCAGGCAATCTTAGCTGAACTAGGCAAATTGCGCGCATCCTAAATCGTTAGTTAAAAGAGAATGAATCTAATGAAAAAGAATCCTGGGATCAGGATTCTTTTTCATTACGATCTTTTAAGTTTATAAGTGCTTTTTGAGCGGCCATTTGTTCGGCTTCTTTCTTTGAGCGTCCGACCCCAACACCAAGATCACTTCCATTTAACATAACTTTCGAGGAGAACTCTCTGTTATGTGCGGGTCCTTTTTCATCGGTAATAACGTAATCAATCACGCCAAGGCTTTCACGCTGAATAACTTCCTGAAGCTGGCTTTTATAATCCATCACATGAGAAAAAGCACCGGCGTTAATTTTGGGATAAACAAACTTCTCAAGAAATTCAAAGACGACTTCAAGACCTTGATCAAGATACAAAGCACAGACGAATGACTCGAATACATCAGCAAGAAGGGCAGGGCGCATTCTACCACCCGTCATCTCTTCTCCTTTGCCAAGAAGCACGAGATGTCCAAAATTCATGTCATTTGCAAACTGAACAAGTGATGGTTCACAAACAATTGCGGCTCTTAGCTTCGTTAGCTGGCCTTCACTCATATTCGGGTACTTTTCATATAAGTATCTTGATATCGTAAGCTCAAGTACGGCATCTCCAAGAAATTCAAGACGTTCATTATCCATCTGCGGATGCAGTCGATGCTCATTCACATAGGATGAATGGGTAAAAGCTTGAAAAAGAAGCTGTTCATTTTCGAACGATACACCAATTTCCTTTTGAAAAGCAGTGAATTGCGATCTGATTGCCTCTCCAACCACGAGTTGTCGTGAATGCTTAGGTTTGAAACGTCTGGCTCTCGTTTTTGGTGAATGTTTTGATTTGGACATAGATACCTCCACGACTTATCACTATCCTCTTTGTACTCTGGAGCTTTAATCATTAATAGGAATAAACCCCCAGGCTAGCGAGGTTTATTCCACAACTTCAGGGTGATCCTGAAGATTATTGATGGCTGTTTATGTAATCAATTACATCGCCAACTGTTACAATTTTCTCAGCATCTTCATCGGAAATTTCAAGATCAAATTCATCTTCAAGTTCCATGACTAATTCCACTACATCAAGGGAATCGGCACCAAGGTCGTCTTTGAAAGAAGCTTCTGGTTTAATTTCAGATTCTTCAACTCCAAGACGATCAACAATAATTTTTGTTACACGCTCTAGTGTATCTGCCATTAGACTCACCTCCCCTCAAGCTATTATAGGATATATAAAACAAAAAAAACTAGATGTTGTTGAAAAAGTTACATGATCATGCCGCCGTCAATATGAAGCGTTTGACCTGTAATATAATTGGCATCGTCAGAAACGAGAAATTTCGTTGCTTTAGCGATGTCCTCAGCTGCACCGAGTCTTCCAAGTGGAATTTGACCTTTCATTCCGCTTTTCACTTCATCAGAAAGTTCGTCTGTCATATCAGTTTCGATGAAACCAGGCGCAAGCGCATTAACCGTAATGTTGCGACTAGCAAGCTCTTTAGCAGTTGTTTTCGTTAAACCGATCACGCCTGCTTTCGCTGCTACATAGTTAGCTTGACCTGCATTCCCAGCTACACCCACGACAGATGCTACGTTTACAATGCGACCGTAGCGCTGTTTCATCATTTGACGAGTAACGGACTTCGTACAGTTAAAGACACCTTTTAAGTTTGTGTCGATAACGGAATCCCACTCTTCTTCCTTCATGCGCATAATGAGATTATCACGTGTAATGCCGGCATTATTCACAAGCACCTCAAGACTTCCGAAAGTTGAAACAACTTCCTTAATCATGCCCTGAACTTCTTCCATGCTTGCTACGTTTGCTTTAATCGCAATCGCATTTCCACCAGCTGCTTTAATTTCGTCTACAACGCTATTTGCTTTCGCTTCACTTCCTGCATAATTGACAGCTATGTTCATGCCCTCTTTAGCAAGCTCTAATGCAATTGCGCGTCCAATACCTCGGGAGGCTCCTGTTACTAGAGCCGTTTTATTTTCAGCCATCGTTTATTCCTCTCCTAACTTAGCAATGAGTTGATCGAGTTGTTCTGGAGTTCCGACTGCATGAACAGATGCACGACGGTTAACCTTTTTGACAAGACCGGAAAGGACATTACCTGGACCAATTTCAATAAACGTATCAACACCAAGGTCCATTAGTTTTCTTACCGTATCTTCCCATAGAACGGGTGAATAGATTTGCTCCAATAAGTGGTTCTGAATCTCTTCAGCAGAAGTAGATGGTTCAGCCGTAACGTTAGCAATGACTGGAATCGATGCATTCTTTATATCAATTGTTTCAAGTATGCCAGATAGCTGATCGGCAGCAGGCTTCATAAGACTAGAGTGGAACGGCCCACTTACTTGAAGTGGAATCACGCGCCTAGCGCCCTTCTCTTTTGCTACTTCTGAAGCTTTCTCAACACCCGCTTTTGCGCCTGAAATGACAATTTGTCCAGGACTATTTAGGTTTGCAAGCTGCACAGTATCAGTAGAAGCCGATACCTCGTCAACTACTTGTTGTAACTCTTCTCGCTCCATTCCCATAATCGCTGCCATTGCACCTTCACCTGAAGGAACTGCTTCTTCCATATAAAGCCCCCGGTTTCTAACCGCAAAAACGGCATCGGAAAAGGATAGAGCACCTGAAGCGACGAGGGCAGAATATTCCCCAAGACTATGACCAGCCGTATAATCAGCTGTAATGCCTTTTTCGCGAAGAGCTTCAAGAACTGCTACGCTCGTTGTCACAAGAGCGGGCTGTGCATTTTCCGTTCTCGTTAGCGTCTCAATTGGACCGTTCATAATCAATTTAGTTAATTCAAAGTTTAAGCGATGATCCGCTTCTGTAAATACATCTTTTGATACAGAATAAGCTTCCATAAAATCCTGTCCCATCCCGACTGCCTGTGAACCTTGGCCCGGGAATAAAAAGGCTGTTTTACCCATAATTACTCTCCTTCCTCTTTAACAAGAGATGATTGAATGGCGGTCACAACATTTCCAGTGACCATTGTTCTAGCTTGCTTAATCGCACTGAAAACAGCTCTTCCATTAGAAGATCCATGCGCTTTAATCACAGGAGCGTTCAGACCAAATAAGCCTGCGCCACCGTACTCTGAATAATCTAGCTTCGTGCTTAAATTCTTCAGCTTCGGTTTTAATACTCCCGCTGCTAATTTACTTGTAAATGAGCTTGTAAGCTCTTCTTTTAGCATCTTAAACATTGTGAGAGCCGTTCCTTCAATCGTCTTTAATACTAGATTCCCTGAGAACCCATCACAGACGACGACATCCGCTTCATTACCAAGAATGTCCCTTGACTCTACGTTTCCAACAAAGTTCAATCCACTTTCTTGAAGCAGGGAAAACGCCTGTTTGCTTAGCTCATTCCCTTTACCTTCTTCTGTTCCAATGTTCAAAAGACCTATGCGAGGGTTCTCGATACCTCGCACTTTCTCTGCATAAACCGAGCCCATATGAGCATATTGGAGAAGGTGTTCTGGTTTCGCATCCATATTGGCGCCAACATCAAGTAGCACAAAACCAGCTTCGTCAATTGTTGGGAGCGTAGGAGCTAATCCTGGACGATCAATCCCCTTAATACGGCCAACGTAGAGCAATCCTGCTGCCATTAACGCACCAGTATTACCAGCTGATATAGCGGCATCTGCCCGACCTTCCTTTACTTCGTTCACAGCTAAAACCATCGAAGCGTTTTTCTTTCGTCGAACAGCTTTTACTGGTTGATCGTCTGATGAGATGTATTCTTCCGTATGTAATACCGTTATTCGATCCTTATTTCCTTTTAATAGCGGGTTGATTTTAGTTTCATCACCCACAATCGTTACTGACAAATCATTGAATGCCTCAATCGCTTCATATACACCATCTATAATGGCATCAGGTGCGTTGTCTCCACCCATTGCGTCAATTGCAAGTCTCATTTTCAAACAACTTCCCTTCAGGATTTAGTCGAGCGATACATGACAAATTCACCAGAAAAGACATTCTCATTCTGGACGAAGCTATTCACTTCAACCGTTGTCCGGTCTTTCCGTTGATCTGTCACTACAGCTTTCGCAACAACTCGCTCTCCTTCATTCACCTGACTTGAAAAGCGGATATTTGCTTTTGCTGTCAGTGCAAGCTCATCATCAATTATAGCAACAGCAAGTGAATTCGCCTGCGCAAAAAGGTGATGTCCTCTTGCGATTTTGTTTCTTGAAAAAACGTGTTCAGGGCGAATGTCCAATATGGAAATCGCACTTTCATCAAGCTGTAAATCGACCACCTGACCGATTACTTCATCAATCGGAAGTGCTTTCACCTCATCAAGCTGCTGTTGTGCTACATACTTAATTCGCTCTCTTAATTCTGGAATGGAGAGCTCAAGACGATCTAGTCTGATGGTTTGAATGCTTACATTAAATTTATCAGCAAGCTCCTCATCTGTGATAAAGGGAGTGCTCTCAATCGTATCCTTTAGCTGACTTTGCCGATCTTTCTTACTCCTCTTCATATACTACCGCCGCCTATCTAGCATTAATAAACGGATAAAGAGGATCAAGTTGATCCTCTTTATCTCAGTCTTATGACTAGGTCCTAAAAGGTAGTATATACCGAGCATGTTGATTATGCAAGCTAATCCAATTTTTCTCCACTTAAAACGCCCTGCTCTGTCAGATAGTCTCGTAAACTGCGGTATGTCCCATCTTCCCAAAATGCGGTGGACTCTACGAGAGCAGCTGCATCATTTCGAGCTACTTCTAGCACTCGATAATCATGCACCAGGTCGGCTACTTTAAATTCAGGCAAACCACTTTGTTTACGTCCAAAAAAGTCGCCAGGTCCCCGAAGTTCTAAATCACGCTGAGAAAGAACAAAGCCGTCATTCGATTCTGTCATAATTTGCATTCGCTCTTTCCCTACTTCAGATTTCGGATCTGCTAGTAATATGCAATAAGATTGCTCATTTCCACGACCAACTCGACCTCTCAGTTGATGAAGTTGAGCAAGACCAAATCGTTCTGCATCATAGATTACCATAATTGTTGCATTTGGGACGTTCACCCCAACCTCAACAACTGTTGTAGATACAAGAAGCTGGATGTCATTCGTACTGAATTCTTCCATTACGGCTTCCTTTTCATCTGAGCTTAGACGTCCATGCATTAAACCTACTTGATAGTCAGGCAATGCTGTTTGCATTTGAAAATGAACATCAATCGCATTTTGTACATCCAACTTCTCTGATTCTTCAATAAGCGGGCAGATAACATAGCCCTGTCTGCCTTGATCCAATTCTTTTTTCACAAAATCGATGACACGTGGTAGCATCCCTGGCTTTGCCCAATATGTCTCAATTGGTTTACGCCCTGCAGGCATTTCATCTATCGTCGAAACATCCATATCACCAAACACCGAAATAGCAAGCGTCCTCGGTATAGGTGTTGCCGTCATATAAAGAACATCTGGACTTAGTCCCTTTTCTCTTAGTACTCTGCGCTGCCCTACTCCAAACCGATGCTGTTCATCTGTAATAACTAGTCCAAGATTTTGAAACACCACTTCATCTTGTATTAACGCATGTGTCCCAATTAATAGATCCACTTCTCCAACCGCGAGTCGTTCAAGTATCTCTCTACGCTTCTTACCTTTCACAGACCCAGTTAATAGTTCCACCTTTAGTCTGTTACATAAGAGATCCTGAAATGATTCGAAATGCTGTTCTGCTAGAATTTCCGTCGGAACCATTAACGCCCCCTGGTGACCAGCTAGGTAAGATGCATATAAGCCAATAGCTGCTACTACAGTTTTACCAGAACCTACATCACCTTGGAGCAGGCGATTCATGCGATAGGAGCTTTCCATATCCTTCAAAATCTCTCCTACTACGCGATTTTGAGCGCCTGTTAAGGGAAAAGGAAGGCTTTGTACAAACTCCTCTAATTTTTCTTTTTCAAAAACTTGGGAAGCTCCTTCAGTGCTTTCACGTTCCCTTTTTCGGAAAATCTGCATTTTTAACTGAAATTGGAGAAGTTCTTCATAAACAAAACGACGTCTTGCTTGTTTAAGTCCTTCATGAGAAGGAGGCGAATGCATCATTAAGATGGCATCCTTCCTTGGCATTAACTTATACCTTTCAAGCATTTGAGGCGGAAGGTTTTCTTCAATTTGTTCTCCAAACTGATTCAAAGCAAGCTGGATATATCGCTTCATTGCTTTCACCGTCACGTCTCCACCTACAGGATAGACCGGCTCAATTGTACCGTCCGGGTTATGACTGGAAAACGTGATTTCATTTGCTGAAAGCGTCATTTTATGCTGATCCCATTTGCCAGTAACGGTAACAATCTGTCCTAATGTAAACTGCTTTTTTAGAAAAGCACGATTAAAAAAAACGGCTGTTATGAGGAATTTTCCTACTAACAGCCTTACGGACAATCGTGATTTTTTCTTTCCATAAAAGCGAACTACCGGTTCACTATGAACTTTCCCTTCAAGTGTAGCTCGTTCTTCATGCTTCACATCAGCGAGATCTTTCAACTCATAATCTTCATAGCGAAATGGAAAATATTCAATTAAATCTTGTATTCTGTTTATGCCGATTGATGAAAGAGAAGCTGCTTTCTCATCACCAATCCCTTTTATCTGTGTAATCCGATCGTCCATTGATCTTCACTCATTTCCTATCAAGGGATACTCCAAATATTTTCGCTTCTAACTCTCGACCAGTTGGCGTTGCCGCAAGTCCTCCTTGAGCCGTTTCTCGAAGAGTAGAAGGCATAGATTGCCCAATTTTGTACATTGCATCAATCACTTCATCACAAGGAATGCGACTTGTAATGCCCGCAAGAGACATATCTGCTGCGACTAGTGCGTTCGAAGCTCCCATGGCATTTCGTTTAACGCAAGGAACCTCGACAAGTCCAGCTACAGGGTCACATACAAGACCAAGCATATTCTTAAGTGCAATCGCAAACGCATGAGAAGATTGTTCAGGTGTACCCCCCATTAATTCCACTATCGCTGCTGCAGCCATCCCTGTTGCTGATCCTACTTCAGCCTGGCAGCCACCTGCAGCACCTGAAATGGAAGCATTATTAGCTACAACAAATCCAAATGCTCCTGAAGTAAAGAGGTATCTCACCATCTGCTCTTCTGTAGGATTCACTTTCTCTCGAATTGCGAAAAGTGTCCCAGGTACCACTCCTGCAGACCCTGCTGTTGGCGTCGCACAAATAGTTCCCATCGCTGCATTCACTTCATTCGTAGCGATCGCTTTACTTACCGCATCAAGCATCGTTTGTCCAGACAGTGAATTCCCTGTCTTCATATAGTTTTGAAGCAGCACTGCATCTCCGCCAGTTAATCCTGAATGAGAGCGAACATCCTCATTAATTCCTCGTTCAACCGCTTGCTCCATAACAACAAGGTTATTTTTCATTTGAGCATAAACTTCTTCTCGGGTATTTCCTCTGAAGTCCATTTCCTGTTCAATCATAATTTCAGAAATTGGTTTATTTTTCGATTGCGCTAATTCTACTAGTTCTGCTACGTTACGAAACATTCCCATTCCTCCTCTATAACTTAATCGCTAATTTTTGCGACTTGAATAATATTCGGTAACGACTCAACCTCATCTAATACAACTTGAGGGATATTTTGATCCACTTCAATCGTCATCAATGCTTCCTTACCCTTTTCTTTTCGTGAAACGTTCATATGACCGATATTAATTTCATGCTTTGCTAACGTATTAGATACACCTGCAATGGCACCGAAACGATCATTATGGACTACAAGAATAGCTGGACTGTTCCCTGAAAGACCGAGCGCAAACCCATTTAACTCAATGACTTCGATTTTACCTCCACCTATCGAGATCCCGACAAGCTCAAGTTCACCCTTCTCATCAGTGAGATGAATCCGAGCAGTATTAGGGTGATCTGTTAAGGCATCCTCTTCAGTAAAACGAACTTTGATTTTCTTCTCTTTCGCAATTGTAAGCGCATTCACTATTCGCTCATCATAAGTATCAAAATCAAGCACGCCACCGACTAGGGCAACATCCGTACCGTGTCCTTTGTACGTTCTTGCAAATGAACCATAAAGAGAAATTGTAATCGTCTTTGGCTCACGACCAAACAAATGTCTAGCAACTCGACCAATTCTAGCAGCTCCAGCCGTATGGGAGCTTGAAGGACCAATCATAACAGGACCAATAATGTCAAAAACACTGCGAAACTTCACATTGATGCCACCTTTCACCATATACACTTTATCTCACAAAAGATGTTCTTTACAGAAAAAGAAAACCTGGCTCAAGCCACGTTTCTTTTTCTGCAAATATGAAACATTTATTCCACTGCCATGATGTAGCTATATATCGGCTGCTTACCTTCGTGAAGTTCTACTTCTACTTCATCAAACTGCTCTTCAATATAAGCAACAATACTTTCAGCCTCTTCTTGATCTGTATCTTCACCATATATGATCGTAACGATTTCATCATCTTCGGTAATCATAGAAGACAGAAGCGACTTCGCAACTTCAAGACGTTCCTTTTCAGAAACAATAATTTTGCCATCTGCGATTCCCATGAAATCATCCTTCGTAATATCGATACCATCAATCTTAGTATCTCTAACCGCAAACGTAACTTGTCCTGACTTAACAGCTGACAGGCTTTCTTTCATTGTTTCCGCATTAGCTTCAGGATCAACCGATGGATTGAAGCCAAGAAGACTAGAAATACCCTGAGGAACTGTTTTAGAAGGAATCACGATGACATTCTCATCTACAACTGAAGCTGCCTGCTGTGCAGTCATCACAATATTACTATTATTCGGTAAGATAATAATATTCTCAGCATAAACTTCTTCAATCGCTTTAATGATATCTTCAGTACTTGGGTTCATCGTCTGGCCACCTGGAATCACATAGTTCGCACCTAAGCTTTCAAACAAAGTTGCGATCCCGTCTCCCATGGAAACCGTAATAATTCCGTATTTTTTTCGTTCAGCCGGCTTCTCCTGCTTAACAGACTCGGGGCGTTCTTCTTTTAAGATTGTAGAATGCTGCTCACGCATATTCTCAATCTTAATTTTAATTAAGCTCCCGTAATTCTGTGCATACGTCATAATATTTCCCGGGTACTCTGTATGCATATGTACTTTAACGAGATCTTCGTCAGATACGACCAAAAGCGAATCCCCATGTTTATCGAGTTCGTTTCGGAATGCTTCCTCATCATATGGCGATTTCGCAAGCTTCTCATTATCGAATTGAACCATGAACTCTGTACAGTAACCAAATTCAATGTCTTCCGTTTTCATATGACCCTGCGCACTTTTGTGGTGCTCAGCTCTAACGAGTTCGTCCATTTTCTCTTGATCAACGGATGAATCGGGCGTTTCTTTTCCTTCTAGCACCGCTAGAAACCCTTCATAAATAAGTAAAAGTCCCTGGCCACCTGAGTCAACGACACCGACTTCTTTCAGAACTGGAAGAAGATCAGGAGTACGATTAAGGGATTCTTTCCCCTCTTTAACTACTAGCTGCATTAATTCAACCACATCTGATATTTTCTTTGAAGACTTCACTGCTTTTCGAGCAGCGTCTTTAGCTACTGTAAGAATTGTACCTTCCACTGGTTTCATAACGGCTTTATAGGCAGAATCCACCCCGTTTTCAAGAGCAGCGGCTAGTTCAACACTTGTGATCTCAGACTTTCCTTCGATCGATTTCGAAAATCCTCGAAATAGCTGAGAAAGAATTACGCCAGAGTTTCCCCGTGCGCCCATTAATAATCCTCTTGCAAAAAGAGATGCGACATCTCCTACTTTATCTGAACTGCTTGATCTTACTTCAGCTGCTCCAGACGTAATTGTTAAGTTCATATTTGTACCAGTATCTCCATCCGGCACTGGAAAAACATTAAGCGCATCTACCATCTTGGCATTCTTTGAAAGGTTATTTGCTCCTTCAAGGACCATTTGCGCAAAACGCTTCCCATCAATCTTTTGAATCGTCACAGACTTTTCCTCCTAACTCCGTTTAAGGGTTCGTTACTCTAACCCCTTGGACGTATATGTTTACTGAATCAATTGATAGCCCAAGCATTTGATCAAGTTGATATTTCACTTTTGTTTGCACATTGTGGGCTACTTCAGAAATTTTAGTACCATAGCTCACGATAATATACATGTCAATGTTAAGGTCGTCGTCTTCTTCTTTGCGAACGACAATCCCTCTGCTAAAGTTATCTTTTCCCAATAGTTCTGTAATACCATCTTTCAATTGCTTTTGTGAAGCCATTCCAACGATACCATAACAATCAATCGCAGCGCCACCTGCAATCGCAGCGACTACTTCCGTCGAAATATCAATCTGTCCGTATTGGGTTTTCATTTCAATTGCCATTATATTTCCTCCCTTAGCGATTTGGGTACTGATCTTTTGACTACTTCTATCCTCGTATAGATTCTGTTCATAAAATAATGGCTGAGTTACTGAACGATGAGTAAAATGAGTGTTCCACGCAAATGAGCCAAAATCGAGAATTCAACACTATAAGCTTACATAGCCAAAATAATAAATAAAATAAATCCTATGCACAGCTACCGTTATTTTACTACACTATTAGTCATAATAAAAGTTCATCGTATAAAACCTCTAATATGATAAGCTTTTACTGTTAAGTTTTTTTCTTGATAAGACGTGTTAAACATCTTGCATTCACTACACCTACATGATACTATAGTGGAGGATTTATCCTGCACTTCTTGTGCAATGTAGGACAGTAAGGAGGTAGAAACAATGGCTAAATGTGCAATCACTGGACGCAAAACTTCGTTTGGTAACAAACGTTCTCACGCGTTGAATACAACTAAACGTAAATTTGGTGCTAACCTTCAAAAGGTACGCATCATGGTAGATGGTAAACCTAAGAAAGTTTATGTATCTGCTCGTGCTCTTAAATCAGGCAAAATCGAACGCGCATAGTAACATGCAAAAAAGCACCCAAACGGGTGCTTTTTTTGTTTCTAAACTATTCATTTTTTTTGAAAGACCCTAGCACTGCTCTCACAAAACCACCGAGAAACTTTGGTAATTTAATCGTATAGAACTTCATATTTCCCCCTCCTCAGAAAGTCAAAGATGGACCCCAGGATGAACAATATGAGAATATAAGATGCATTACTATTATATTCGCCGAAATTAAAATAGTACCTAAACCTGCTCGGCGTCCGAACTTCTTACCACCAATAGTATGCCCTGATTAAATGAATAAGACCCATTTTCCTCGATCAGTTCATTGCTAATACATAAACTTGACCCCCATGAAATATGTCTATTCGTAAGGGGATAACGATATCCAATTAGCGTTAAGCCTTTGACTTCAGGAGTAAAGGAGAGAAAAGACATATAGGGAAAACGATGATCCTTTTGGACAGTATATGTGCCTGGCTCTTTCATTTCCATTCGATTTAATTTATCCTCAATGGCAAGCTTCACGTCTGACTTCACGCCCTTAATTAACATCTGAACGTTCATCCAGCTATGATCAAGCCTGCCACCTGTTACCCCAAACATTGTAACCTCTTCAGGACCTTCATCGATGGCCCAATCAAGAGCGATTTCTAAATCTGTGTGGTCCTTTTCAGAAGGATAGACGGTAAACGCTAAATCGTGTGACTCCATCCATTCTCTTTCTTCATTGGTTACCGAGTCAAAATCCCCAAATCCATGTTCAGGAATAATGTTATTTTTCAGAAGCGTATAGACGCCTCGGTCGACCCCAATCCACCTTACATTTCTTTCAGTCAGAAGATGGGTTGGAAGGTCTTCTTCCGGTCCTCCCGCAACAATATAAATAGGCTTCCTCATTGCTCATGCACCAGCTTAGGTGCTTGATGTGAGAGCAGTGCCAGGACGACAATTGATACAACAGCAGTTGGTAACAAATAAGATGCATTATAAAGAAAGGAGTATAAGGCCACAGGGGTACCTTCTGGTGCCATTTCACCGAACCAGATCACACCAGATATAAAATGACTCACAAGTCGAAGCAATGATCCGGTTAAACAGCCAAGAATGATCATTGTGATGCGCTTCCGTTTCGGCTCGTCAACTTTGACACTAAAAATCCCCGCCATACCGACAACCATAAATGCAATTGGATAATCTAGTAGAAATTGAATAGGATGCACATAAAAAGGCGGCACGATTAGAGGTTGTAAAATACCAACTAAAAGCCCTGTCGTTAAACCGGCACCAAGTCCTCTTCGATAAGCAATTAGAAAAATAGGTACCATAGCTAGCGACACAGAGCCGCCATTTGGCCAGAGCCTGAGTGATAATAAATCTAAAATCACTCCAACCGCAGCCATTAAAGCTATTTCTACAAGCAAAAGAAGTCGATTATCTTTCTTCATGAATCATAATTCCTCCATAACCTAAACTTTTGTATAAAGTCTTATTAAAAAACAGCGGGAGAAGCCCCGCTGTTTTATGATTGACGTATCTGATCAATGGCTACTTTCCGATCAGATTGATTATAAATGGCTGAACCTGCTACGAGAACAGTGGCACCTGCTTCAATACATGCACGAGCCGTCTCCGCGTTCACACCACCGTCTACTTCGATTTCTGGAGCTACACCAAGAGAATCTGCTAGCTGCTTCGTTTCCGTAATCTTCGCAAGAACTCTCTCAATAAAAGCTTGACCTCCAAAGCCTGGGTTGACCGTCATTAATAGGACTAGATCTACATCCTCAATCACGTGCTTAATGGAATCAACAGGCGTCGCAGGATTAATAACAACACCCGCCTTCACACCTTTACTTTTAATGAGCTGAATAGTGCGGTGGAGATGCGGACAAGCCTCTGCATGAACGGTCAAAATATCCGCTCCAGCTTCAGCAAACTCTTCGATATATTGGTCAGGATTTTCTATCATAAGATGAACATCAAGCGGTAGTGATGTCACTGGACGAAGAGCTCGTACGATTGGTGCACCAATCGTAATGTTCGGAACAAAATGACCGTCCATCACATCTACGTGAATATAGTCAGCACCAGCTGCTTCTACGTCTTTTACTTCTTCACCTAATCTGGCAAAGTCTGATGCCAAAATAGAAGGGGCGATTTTTATCATAATTAATACCTCCGTTTTTGGTCCTTAATTTCCTGGAAGAAAGAAGAATAATGGTCATAGCGATACGCTTGAATTTCTTCTTTTTCGACGGCTACTTTTACTGCACACCCCGGCTCTGATTGGTGGGTGCAAGCGCGAAATTTACACTCACTGCTTTTCATTCTGATCTCAGGGAAGTAGAGCCAAAGATCATCGGCTTCAATTCCTCTAAAATCCAATGAGCTAAATCCAGGAGTATCTGCAACAAGGCCTGAGCCGAAAGGAATAAGTTCTACATGTCGCGTCGTATGTTTTCCTCGGCCAAGGTGAGTCGATATATCGCTTGTATCTAGTTCAAGGTCAGGATTAATAGCGTTTAATAAGGAAGACTTCCCTACTCCTGACTGTCCTGCAAACACCGTTACCTTTTCTTGGAAATAAGGCTCGATTTCTGAAACGCCTGAAAGGCTTTGAGCAGAAGAAACGATGACGTCATACCCAATCTCACGATAATCATCAGCATAGGCCATGATCTCACTTTCTTCCACCTCTGCAACCAAATCAATCTTAGTAATACAGATTATCGGCTGAATATCACTAGCTTCAATGTGCACAAGAAATTTATCAAGAAGCTGTGTGTTAAACGTAGGTTGTGTTGCTGAGAAAACAAGAAATGCCTGATCAACATTAGCAATAGGAGGTCGAACCAATTCGTTTTCTCTCTCCTTTATTTCCAATACATAGCCATCCGTTTTGTTCTCGGCTTCATACCTTACAAAATCACCAACAAGTGGCGTGATTTTTCGCTTCCGAAAATTCCCTCTTCCTCTGCACTGATAAATTTCCTTATTCTCTTCATCCTGCACGTAATAAAAGCCACTAAGCGCTTTAATTATTCTTCCATCTGCCATGTAGGACTCCTTACTCATTTTTTCCATATTTTTGTTTCGCTTCGTCATACGTAATGGTCTTTGAATTTCCCTTTTTTTCTTTCCCATCGACATATGTTTTATATGATGCTTCCTCACCGGGGTAAATGGTTAAATCAAACTTAATCTCTTTCGTTTCTGTGATCGTTTCAGAGATTTCTTCTCCTTCTGTCGTTGAATCCTTGTAGAGAATCTCAATTAAATGCTCTTCTCCCTTTTTCACATCGATTTTAAACGAATTTGGAACAACGATTGCCTCATCTTCCGGCGAAGGTTCCGGTTCCGGCTCTGGCTCTGGCTCTGGCTCTGGTTCCGGTTCTGGATCAGGCTCGGGTTCTGGTTCGGGTTCTGGCTCAGGTTCTGGTTCTGGACCTTTTGATAAAGTAATTGTAATCTCATCTCCAGCTTTCACTTCCGCAGCAGTGCCTGGTGAATGAGAGACGACTTTACCTTCTTCAACAAGTTGACTAAATTCAGGGTCATTATAAGAGAGATTTAGCTTTTTATCATCTGCATAGCTTTCCACTTCTGCTTTTGTCTTTTCCTTTAAATCCTCTAATGGAAATGGTTCGGACCCTAAACTATACCATATGATAATTCGATCTTCTGTTGGTAACACCAGCTTCCCAGCCTCAGGATTTTGATCATAGATCTCACCTTCAGGGTCATCTCGGTATTCACCTTCATACTTCACACCTTTAAAGCCTTGCTCTTTCAATAACGGTTCAACCTCATCTTTTGATCTACCGATAAAATCATCAAGCTCTGTTTTTTCAGCACCTTCACTGACATATAAAGTAACGGCGCTATCTTCCTTCACCATCGTACCTGATGTAGGATCCTGTTTAATAACATCGTCTTCCTCTACGTCTTCGCTAAATTGCTCTTCTTTTTTTTACATCCAGCTTTTGTTCGATTAGGGCAGATCTTGCTTCTTCATAAGTCATTCCAGATACGTCAGGAACTTCCACATCACTTACTGAGAAGAGATCAGGGATAAAAGTAAATGCAAGCGCGGCTGCACCACCTAAGAGGAGGAGAATCACTAAAACAATCACAGCAATCTTACCTGCCTTCTTCTTCTTTTTAGGTGGCGGATCATCAGACTCTGTCTTTTGCACAGGTTCTTGAGGCCTTGTCTCCTGCATTTTGTCACCAAGGCGGCCAGGAGTAACTGGTGCCAACACTTTTGTAGCATCTGCATCATCCTGCTCAGGTGCATTATCGTAAATTTTAGTTGGACTTAGCGACATCTCAAGCGCTTCATAAAGCTCTTCAGCGTTTTGGTAGCGTTGAACAGGATCTTTTGCCATAGCTTTCATAATAATATGTTCCACGTTTTTCGGAAGAGAAGTGTTAATTAGGCTTGGTTTAGGAAAACGATCTTGTAAGTGCTTTAGGGCAACAGATACGGGGGAATCACCCGAAAAGGGAAGAACACCCGTGACCATTTCATAAAGAACGACACCAAGAGAATAAATATCTGACCGTTCATTTGCTACAGCGCCACGCGCCTGCTCAGGTGAGAAGTAATGCACAGAACCAAGAACGGAGTTAGTATGCGTGATTGTTGCAGATGTCACGGCCATCGCAATTCCAAAATCCGTTACTTTTGCTTCTCCGTAGTCGTTTATTAGAATATTATGAGGTTTGATATCTCGATGGATGATGTGATTCTCATGTGCATGCTCAATTGCGGACGTCATTTGCTTCATAATATCAATGGCTTCCTCAATCGGCAGTGCTCCACGGTTGCGAATTTTTTGCTTAAGCGTTGTTCCCGGTACATATTCCATGACGATATAGTAGAAGTCTTCTTCCTCCCCTACATCATAGATGGAAACGATATTAGGATGAGCTAGACTCGTTGCAGATTCTGCTTCTCTTCGAAATCGCTTTATAAAATCATCATCTTGAGAAAATTCGGGCCGAAGCAGCTTGACAGCAACTGTACGATCCAAAATTAAATCTAAAGCTCGATAGACGATTGCCATTCCGCCGTCACCAATGACTTCAAGCAGTTTGTAACGTCCATTTATGTGCTTTCCTAGCATGAGCCTTCACTTCCAGAATTAGAGGAATTCTCAATAATCGCAACTGTGATATTATCTTCTCCGCCTGCTTCATTTGCTAAGCGAATGAGTTCTGTTCCCTTCTCATGAAGAGATCGGTCAGAGTTCATAACTTCCTCTAATTCACGATCAGAAACTTTGTTCGTTAAACCATCTGAGCAAAAAAGGGCTGATTGATTCTCATCCCATTCAAAGGTATGCACATCTACCTTAACGTTTTCATCTGTTCCAATCGCACGTAATAGTACATTTTTACGAGGATGATCTTCTGCTTCTTCTTCTGAGAGCTGACCACTTTTTACGAGTTCATTCACAAGTGAATGATCACTTGTTTTTTGATCAAGAACACGATCGCCGAATAAATATGCGCGGCTATCGCCTACATGACCAATTGTAATAAACTCATTCGTACACACAGCTGCTACAAGAGTCGTTCCCATTCCGGAATATTCAGGTTTTTCTTTAGAAAAAGCTAGGATTGTTTCATTCGCTTTACGAATGGTATGTAATAGCCATGCTTCCGCTCTTCCCGGGCGAAATCCAGCTTTCTCTTCTTCCCAACTCATCTCCATCGATTCAACTGCTAGAGCACTGGCAACGTCACCTGCCTGATGACCGCCCATCCCATCTGCAACAATTACAAGATACTCATTTAGACTATTGTGCACAACCTTCGTGCTATCTTCATTGTATGCCCTTACTTGTCCTTGATCAGTTAATGCTATTGCTTGCATGTGATTACCCCGTCTCCTCTTATCACAAGAATGCGGGAAGAATCGCCTATTACAAGACGATTCACCAGCACTCAGCATTATTTTTTAACTAAACACGCGATATAAAATCCATCCGTACCAAAATACTGTGGTAGTAGCTGTAGCTGTCCATCTTCACAATATGTTCTTACTTTTTCTGGTAAGCGGTTTGAGAATGATTCATCTAGTGAAAAATCAGGATGCTCTTCAAGGAACTGTTTTACCACTTCCTGGTTTTCTACACTTTCTATTGTACACGTACTGTAAACCAATTTTCCACCTGGTTTTAAAAGAGAAGCTTGAGAGGCAAGGATGCCTTTCTGAACACTTGTAATCCGCTCAATGTCATCCTCTTTCTTTGACCACTTAATGTCTGGTTTTCTTCTTAGCACTCCGAAGCCTGTGCACGGCGCATCAACAAGAATACGATCAAATGACTTTGCCTTGAAGCGATCTGCAACGTTTCTACTGTCGAGGGCTTCTGCTTCAATAGCGCGGAGATTAAGACGCTGTGCCTGTTTTTTAATTAATTTAACTTTATGAGGATGCAAATCAAGCGAATTCACATGTCCTGATCCATTTAATCTTTCTGCAATATGAGTAGATTTACCACCTGGTGCCGCACATGCGTCGAGGACTTTTTGACCTGGCTCAATTCCAAGCGCTCTTGCAACAAGCATCGAACTTTCATCTTGAATGGTTAAATCCCCGCGCTTATACACTTCAGTATCAAGCACTTTCCCCTGGATCACCTTGATGGCATCTACTGAAAGACTACCTTCTACAGCTTCCACACCCTCTTTTTTCAAGTCTTCGATAACTTGATCAACAGAAGTTCGTACCATATTCACACGCGCTGTCACATATGGAGAAAGGAGATTTTCTTCACACATCGCTTCTGTCGCTTCTACACCAAGCTGATCAATCCAACGTTTAACGAGCCATAGCGGATGACTTTTCGCAATGGAAATGCGTTCCGCAACATCTTCAATATCCTCAGGATTCTTCAGTCCTTTTCTTTGGGTATTGCGAAGTACCCCATTCACCATTCCACTAATGCCTTTGTGTCCACGTTTTTTTGCTATTTCAACTGCCTCATGGATGATAGCACGATCTGGCACACGATCAAGATATACCATTCGATAAAGAGAAAGTTGCAAGAGAGAAATGACCCACGTCTGGATTCTCTTACGATTTGTTAGAAAATCATCTAAGTAGAAATCCAGTGTATTCTTTCGCTGGATCGTACCGTATACGATTTCTGTTAATAAGCCTGTATCTTTCCGGCTTAGCTTATGCTTCTTAATCGTTTCATTCAGCAATAAATTGCTGTATGCCTGGTTTTTGTTAATCTTTTCAATTACATCAAGTGCTGCTTCTCTTACATTTGTCATACTATTCACCAAATCTCTCATTTTTCTCGAATGTTCTTGCTTGTAAATACTGTGCGGATGTCATACGTTTTTTTCCTGATGGTTGAATCTCCGTTAACTTGATTGCTGTTGAGTTGCCTGTTGCTACGACCGGACCATCTGCATCCGTATATAAAACAGAACCTGGATCTGCCTTCTCAGCACTCTCTACTTTCTCAGCCCACCAAATCTTCATCACTTTTCCATCATACTCTGTAAACGCGACTGGCCATGGATGCAATCCACGTACCTGGTTATAAATTTCTTCACCAGTCTTCGTCCAGTCGATCTTCTCCTGCTCTCGTTTAATGTTAGGGGCAAAAGTAGCCTCTTCATCGTTTTGCTTTACAGGAGTTAATTCACCGTTTAGAAGCTGTGGCAACGTTTCTTTCAAAAGCTCAGAGCCTGAAGCACTTAATTTATCATGAAGTGTTCCAGTATTGTCACGTTCTTCAATAGGGACAACGGACTGTGTTAGGATATCGCCTGCGTCCAATTTCTCAACCATATACATGATCGTAATGCCTGTTTCTTTTTTCCCCTGAAGGATGGAGTAATGAATCGGTGCGCCTCCGCGAAGCTCAGGTAGCAATGACGCATGAACATTAATACAACCGTACTTCGGAGCATCAAGCAGCTGTTTTGGTAGAATTTGTCCAAATGCAGCCGTTACGATCAAATCAGGGTCTAAATCTAGAATAGGCTGAAGCTGTGCAGGGTCTTTCACTTTCTCAGGTTGTAACACCGGAAGTCCATGCTTTTCTGCAGCCACCTTAACAGGAGGAGGTGTAAGCACTCTTTTTCTGCCTTTTGGACGATCTGGTTGTGTCACTACACCAACTATGCTATAACCTTCTTCTACAAGCATATCAAGGACAGGAACTGAAAAATCTGGTGTACCCATAAATACAATTTTCGTCATCGTTACTCACTCTCGCCTTCCTGTTCAGGATCGACATACCGAATAACTTTCTCAGTAAAAAGCACGCCATGAAGATGATCGATTTCATGCTGAATCGCTCTCGCAAAGAACCCCTCTGCTTTCAGTTTGAATTCACGTCCAAAACGATTTTGGGCTTTTAGTGTGATCGTATACGGGCGTTCTACTTCTCCAAACAGTCCAGGAAAACTTAAACAACCTTCAAGATCCACCTCTTTACCAGAAGCCTTCACGACCTTAGGATTGATTAATTCTAATGCTTCTTCTTCTCTCGTATCAACAACTGCGACTTGCTGTTTAATGCCAATTTGCGGAGCAGCTAGACCCGCTCCATCTGCTTGATACATTGTCTCAAACATATCATCAAGCAACTGATGCAATTCTTTATCGAAATGCTCGACAGGCGCGCATTCCACTTCAAGCACCTCATTCGGGTGCAATACAATATCTCTAATAGCCACTCATATACTCCCTTTCACATTCTACATCATCATATAAGGCTGGGTATCAATGGACAGCTGCAGTCCTCCGCGGCTAATTTCCTTCGAAAAGTGCTTTTGGATTTCTTTTAAATGATGATGTAAGTTCGGTTCAGTTTTGTATTTTATCATGCATTGATAACGATATCTATCTTTGATCCGCGGGATAGGTGAAGCAACAGGACCGAGAACCACACTAGCTTCGGATAAATGATCCTTTAAATAGCCCGCAATTTTCTCAGTCACATCAACCGTTTTCGTTAGCTCTTCGTGTGAGACGTTCACCATGGCAAGAAAGTAAAACGGCGGATAGCCAAATTGTTTTCTTGTTAGCATCTCACGCTTATAAAACGACTGGTAGTCATGATCAGCTGCCATTTCAATACTGTAATGTTCGGGCGTGTATGATTGAACGATTACCTCTCCCGGAAGCAAGTGACGCCCGGCACGACCACTAACTTGCGTGAGAAGTTGGAACGTTTTCTCAGAAGCACGAAAATCAGGTAGATGGAGCATTGCATCACCCGCTAAAACACCAACGAGCGTTACGTTCGGAAAATCAAGACCTTTTGCGATCATTTGAGTACCAAGTAGAATATCGGCTTTTCCTTCTCCAAATTGGTTCAGGAGCTTCTCATGCGCTCCTTTTCTCCTTGTCGTATCAACGTCCATTCTAACTACCCGAGCTTCCGGAAGAATTTTCGTTAGTTCTTCTTCCACTCGCTGAGTGCCTGTCCCAAAGAAGCGAATATGCTCGCTTTCACATTCAGGACAGCGGCTTGGAAAGGGTTCTTCATGGCCACAATAGTGGCATCGCATTGTTCCATTGATTTTGTGATACGTTAAGCTAATATCGCAATGAGGACATTCCGCCACATACCCACAGTCCCGACACATGATGAATGTTGAATATCCTCTTCGATTTAAAAAGAGAACCGTTTGCTCCTTTTTTTCCAGGCGGTCTTTCAATTTGTCATAAAGATCATTCGAAAACATCGACCTGTTGCCGGCTCGCAATTCTTCTCTCATATCGACAATAGACACAGCAGGCATTGCCTGCTTGTTTACCCTTTCTAATAATTCAAGGAGAGTATAGACACCTTTGGACGCTCTTGCATAAGATTCGAGTGACGGTGTAGCACTGCCTAGTACGACGGGACACGCGTAGTGGTCTCCGCGCTTAATAGCTACATCTCTCGCATGATACCTTGGGTTTTCTTCCTGTTTGTAGCTACTCTCATGCTCCTCATCAATAATAATGATGCCAAGATTCGTAAAAGGCGCAAAAACCGCCGAACGTGCTCCAACAACTACTTTCACTTCTTTCCGATGAATCTTACGCCATTCATCGTACTTTTCTCCTCGAGAAAGACCGCTATGTAAAACAGCGACTTCTGAACCGAATCGACTTTTGAATCTGGTCACCATTTGTGGTGTTAATGAGATTTCAGGGACGAGGACAATTGCCTCTTTACCTTGTTCGAGCACACGATGAATCGATTGCAAATAGATCTCTGTTTTCCCGCTCCCTGTTACGCCATGAATGAGAAACGTCTCGTGATGACGATTTTCAATGCTATGAAGAATTGGCGTAATCGCTTGTTCTTGGAGATCAGTTAGCTCCAGAGCAGTTGAAGGTGTAAACTCTCGACCCTTATAAGGATCACGATAAAGCTCCACTTCTTCTTCCTTTAATATCCCTTTTGATACAAGCGATTTGATTGTAGACCGGGTAGTATCGAGCATATCCATGAGCTCTTTATAAGAAACCGCGCCTTCATATTGAATAAAGTGCTGAATAATTTCCTGCTGTTTCAACGCACGGTTACCCATTTGTTCTTTTTCGCTTTGAAGTTGAGCCTCACTAAGAGCCGCGGAAACAGAAAGGATTGTTTTCGGTGCCGTTTTCTCTTTCACATCATAGCGTACTTCAAGCTCATCATTTTTGATAGCTCGATTTAACTCCTTATGGCTAAAGTGGGAGAGAAAGTCTTCCCACTTCACAACGTTTGAAGAAGTGAGCATACGATGCCATGGTGCCGCTTCATTCGAACGGTTTCCGAGCACAACTGATTTCGTTACATTCGCTTTCATCGCTGCAGGTAACATAACTTGAAGAGCCGATACGGCATAGCAAAGTGCTTTTTCAGTTAGCCAGAATCCAAGATCAAGTAATTCTTTTGTCAACACTGGTGTAACATCTTTCACTTCACTTATTTCCTTCAATTTTGCATGTTCTGATTCACTTACGACAGAGATAACGAACCCCTGAATTTTTCTTGGTCCAAAAGGAACGACAACCCTCATTCCAGGCTCGATCATTTCCTCCCATTCTTCAGGAATAGCATAATCAAACATGCGATCAGTTTGATTTGCTGGTACGTCAACGATAACTTTAGCGATCATGAATGTGTCACGTCCAGACGTATCACTTCATCCAATATACGATTTGCCGCTTCATGTTTTGACTGTAATGGAAGATCTACTCGCTCCCCATCTTTTCTAAGGAGCGTCATCACGTTTGTATCTTTGTCAAAACCTGCTCCCACTGCTTTAATGTTATTCGCGCAGATAAGATCAAGGTTTTTCTTTTCTAGCTTCTTTAGAGCATATTCATCTAACCGCTCTGACTCAGCAGCAAAGCCGACGAGTATTTGATCCTTTTTCTGCTGTCCAAGGGTCCATAAAATATCTTTTGTTCGCTCCATTTCAATGACCATATCATCATCTGACTTCTTCATTTTCTCAGTAGAGACCATAGAAGGACGGTAATCAGCAACTGCAGCTGCCTTAATGATCACATTAGCATCCGCAGAAGCTGACAGGACAGCTTGGTACATCTCTTCAGCTGTTATCACATCTATACGTTCAACTCGTTCAGGAGTCGTTAACGTAACAGGACCTGCTACAAGCGTGACATCTGCGCCACGTTTCGCGGCCTGCTCGGCTAGAGCAAAGCCCATTTTCCCGGATGAATAATTTGTAAAGTAACGAACGGGATCAACCGCTTCACGAGTTGGGCCTGCTGTAACGATAACTTTCTTTCCAGACAAGTCCCCTACATCCTCTTGAAAATATGTTTCGAGTGTTGAGAGAATGTCTTCTGGTTCTGCCATCCGACCTTTGCCAACGTAACCGCACGCGAGTAAACCTTCTCCTGGCTCAAGAAAATGACAGTTGAAGGAGCGAAGTACATCCATATTCTTTTTCACCGCTGGATGATCGTACATATGAACGTTCATGGCAGGGGCTACAAAGATAGGTGCCTCTGTAGCAAGTAATGTGGTGGACATCATGTCATCTGCAATTCCATTAGCTAGCTTACCAATCATGTTCGCTGTTGCAGGGGCAATCAAGACGAGATCGGCCCAATCTGCCAGATCAATATGAGCAACTGAAGCTGGATCTTTTTCTTCGAACGTATCTCGATACACATCATTTCGTGATAACGTTTGGAATGTTAACGGCGTTACGAATTCAGTCGCTGAATCTGTCATTAACACTTTTACTTCTGCGCCTGTTTGATACAGCTTGCTCGTAAGTGCCGCTGTTTTAAACACCGCAATTCCACCGCTCACACAAAGCAAAATTTTCTTCCCTTTGAAACTCACCAGATTCACCTTCCATCTTATTAGTTAACATAATATAAATATCGCAACCTTGATAATTATAGCGATCGTAATGGAATTCTCTCTATAGAATCAAGAAAAAAATAACAACCTATTCTCATAGGTTGTTACTTCTTAATCAGTCTTCTATCATTCCATCAGCAAGTAGTTTGCCATCAAGCACTTCTTCAAGCGCTTTGCCAACAGCCTTAACGGACTTTGGGCGATCAACATAAACATTACCAGTTTGTTGAATCGTGCGTGCACGCTTAGCTGAAAGTGTTGCAAGTGTGTACTTTGAATCAATGCGATCCATTAGTGAGTCAATCGATGGGTATAAAATCATAATTAAACCTCCGTTACATTCTTATATTTATGTGCAAGACGATCACGTCTAAGGTGCTCTGCTGTAATAATAGCACGAATTCGCTCGCAAGCTAATTCAACTTGATCATTTTCAACGATATAATCGTATTCATCAATCAATTCGATTTCCTCTTTCGCTACGCCCATACGGTTATCAATTAAATCATTTGATTCCGTACCGCGGTTTACGATGCGATTTCTAAGTTCTGTCAAACTAGGAGGCATTAAGAAAATGAAAGCTCCTTCAGGAAAATGCTTTCGTACTTGCTTTGCTCCCTGAACTTCAATTTCAAGTAGCACATCTCTACCTGACTGCAATGTCTCTTCCACATAGTCAACAGGCGTACCGTAATAATTGCCAACGTAATGGGCATATTCGAGTAGCTTATTATTTTCGATCATCTCTTCAAATTCTTCATGAGATTTAAAGAAATAATCGACGCCGTTCACTTCACCTTCACGCGGTTTACGGGTTGTAACAGAAATCGAATACTGTACTTCAGCCGCATTTTGCATGAATGCTTTTCTGACTGTTCCTTTTCCGACACCAGATGGGCCTGATAGAACAATTAACAATCCACGTTCTTTTTCCATACTTACCTCCACTTAATTGATGCTACTCGTCTGAAAGCTCGTCTTTGTTTACTAGACGCTGAGCTACTGTTTCAGGCTGGACTGCCGAAAGAATAACATGGTCGCTATCAGAGATAATAACAGCTCGTGTTCTTCGTCCGTATGTTGCATCCACAAGCATATTGCGGTCCCTTGCAACAGTAATGATTCGTTTGATTGGTGCCGATTCTGGACTAACAATTGAGACAATTCGATTCGCATTCACAATGTTTCCGAATCCGATATTGATTAATTTAATACTCATGGTCGTTCCTCCCAGGAATCACGATTCTATTTTTACACCAGTAAGGTGATTTTAAACAAAGCGTTCAGGCTATTCAATATTTTGAACCTGTTCACGAACCTTTTCCACTTCGCTCTTAAGATCAACAATATGCTGGCTGATCTTATGGTGTTGAGACTTGGAACCGATCGTATTCAGCTCCCTATTGATTTCCTGTACTAAGAAATCAAGTTTCCTTCCAACGACACCATCACTACTAAGAATATCATGGAATTGGGCCAGATGACTACGGAGCCTGATGATTTCTTCATCTATACTCGCTTTATCTGCAAGAAAAGCTACTTCAGATAATATCCGGGCTTCATCCACTTCATCTAATTCTTTAAAACTTTCAAGCTTTGTGCGGATCCTGTTCTCAAAAACTGTTGTTACTTCATGAGAAAGGTGTGAAATAGAAGTCATTTGATCATTCATGTTCGCAAGTTTTTGGCGTATATCTTGATCAAGTGCCTTTCCTTCGATCTGACGCATCTCAACGAGCTTATGAATAGCTTGATTTAGCGTATAAAAAATCGATTCCTCAAGCTGATCGATGTTATGCTCCTTTTCATTCACTTGAAAAACATTCAGATTCATCATGGTAGAAGCTGACAAATCTTCTTTCAAATGATAGCGTTCTGTAGCTTGTTTCAAAATCATTATGTATTGATCTAGCAAGTGCCAATCTACTTGAACATTAGATGATTGTAAATCAGCTCCATCGATGGTTAAATAAAGTTCGATTTTGCCACGACTGACATAGCTCTGAATCGCCTTCTTCATCCTACCCTCTAGATGAAAGACTGCTTTTGGCATGCGAAATGTTCCATCAAAGTAGCGGTGATTCACAGACTTCATTTCGATTGTTACTTGAACACCCTCATATACATTTGACGCTCTGCCAAACCCGGTCATGCTCTTAACCATATTATCACATCCAATAGCTATTCTAACCAATTGTACCACTTCATCAAACCGAAACAAAGGGATATCTCTCTCGACTATACGTGCTACAACAGAAAAACAGAGGGGGCTACCCTCTGCTATGTTTTCTTCTAAAGAGTGTTGTTCCAGCCAGAAGAAATGTTGGAATGCTTGAGAAGACTAATATTAACATCCATTCTCTCATTGATAAGTAAGTTGTATGGAAAATCGGTTGTAATGGTTCATAGTAGATTACTGCCAGAAGCAAGCCAACGGAAGATAGGACAGCAAGAACCAACGCTTTATTCTCAAATGGATTTCGGTGAAAAATCGACCGTTCGCTTCGACAGTCAAAAACATGGATTAATTGCGCAAGAACGAGCGTTGAAAAAGCTACAGTTTGCGCTTGAACGAGGTCATTTGGGTTTTCATTGTAACAGATCATAAACGCTGCTAATGTACATGCTCCGATCATAATCCCTCTAGAAATGATTTTCCAACCTAACCCCCTTGCAAATACGCCTTCTTTCGGCTTGCGTGGGTCTCGCTTCATGACGTTACCCTCTGCAGGATCAAGTCCAAGAGCCATTGCTGGCAACCCGTCTGTGACGAGGTTCACCCATAGTATTTGAATGGGTACGAGAGGAAGCGGCAGCATGAGCAAGATAGCAAATAGCATGACGAGAATTTCGCCTACATTAGATGCTAATAAATAGCGAATGAATTTTCTAATATTCTCGTATATGTTTCTTCCTTCTTCAACTGCGTCTCGTATCGTAGCAAAATTATCATCACTTAAAATGAGCGATGACGATTCTTTTGCAACATCCGTTCCTGTTTGTCCCATTGCAATGCCGATATTAGATGCCTTAATAGCCGGAGCATCATTTACTCCATCCCCTGTCATTGCGACAACATGCCCTTTATTTTGGAGGGCTTTTACAATCTTTAATTTATGTTCAGGCGACACACGAGCAAAAACATAGATGTCTTCAACTTGATTTTCGAGTTCTTCTACTGTCAATGTCGATAGCTTACTTCCTTCCATTACTTTGCCACGCTCTGGTAGAATCCCCAGGTTAAGAGCAATCGCTTTTGCGGTTGTCACATGGTCCCCTGTGATCATGATCGTTTTGATGCCTGCTGTTTTACAATCTGCAACAGCTTGCTTTACTTCTTCCCGTGGAGGATCAATCATACCTTCTAAACCGACAAATGTTAAACGAGATTCAGCCTGAACGCTATGTAGCATATTCTCTTCATTTTGTATCGGTTTAAAAGCAACTGCAATCGTTCTTAGAGCTAAACTACCAAACGTATCAAGCTGCTCTTGAATTTGTTTCTCATAGCTTTTGCGTAATGGCGCTTTCTTCTCACTCCATAGAACTGATTCACATTGCTTTAAAACAATATCTGGTGCCCCTTTGGCAATAACATAGCGTTTACCAGAAGAATCTTCCACAATCATACTCATCATTTTCCGATTAGAATCAAATGGAAACTCTTGAATGATGGTAAACTCTTCTTCTCTTACATCCTCTGTTAACCCAGCCTTCATCGCAGCAGCAACAAGCGCTCCTTCAGTTGGGTCTCCATCAAGTACATATTCACCCTTTTTCTCTATCACTCTTGCATTACTACAGAGAAGACCAAACGTCAGAAGTTGCTTTAAAGACCGCTCATCATCTGAGTAAACACGCGTATTTCCTTTAAAAAAGTCACCGTAAGGAGAATAACCCGATCCGGTCACTTCCCACGTTTCCCCTCCAGCCCACAGTTTTGTAACCATCATTTTATTTTGTGTAAGTGTTCCTGTCTTATCAGAACAAATGACTGTCGCACATCCAAGTGTTTCAACAGACGGTAGTTTACGAACAATCGCTTTCCGTTTACTCATTCTCTGCATGCCGATCGCAAGCGCAATGGTCACAATCGCTGGCAATCCCTCAGGAATTGCTGCCACAGCAAGCGATACACCAGCTAAAAACATGCTATACACATCGCGTCCTTGAATGATCCCAAGGACCACGACTAACGCTGTAAGCATAAGCGCTGCTGCGATTAAGATTTTACCCAGCTGTTCGAGTCGATGTTGAAGAGGCGTTTCCATCGTATCCGCTGATTGAATTAAGTGAGCGATCTTTCCCATTTCGGTCTTCATTCCTGTTGCTGTTACAATGCCAATCCCTTTTCCCTTTGTAACGAGCGTGCCCATGAATCCCATATTGTGCTGATCCCCTAGCCCTGGATGTTCATCCGGGATCGGCTCTGGATGCTTGTTCACTGGCAATGACTCCCCCGTCAAGGCGGATTCTTCAATAAGCAAGCCCTGACAAGAAAAGAATCGCACATCTGCTCCAATTCGATCTCCACTTTCCATCCGTACCATATCTCCGATAACAACTTCTGAAGCTTGAATTGTTGTCCATTCTCCATCACGAAGGACCCTCATCTTTGGAGATGACAACTGTTTTAACGCTTGGAGAGACTTCTCTGCCTTTCGCTCTTGAACAAAGCCGAGTATCCCATTCATTAAAATGATTAGGATAATAGCAATGGCATCGAGATACTCTCCAAGTAAACCGGAAATCAACGTAGCTGCAAGAAGCACAACGACCATAAAATCTTTAAATTGGGCTAAGAAGATTAAAATCATTGATGGCCTTTCTACTTCATCGAGCTGATTTAATCCAAATGTCTTTCTTCTTTGCACCGCTTCTTTTGAGCTAATCCCTTCATCGCTTGTCTCTAATTCCTCTTTCACTTCCGCTTTTGTCATGTTATACCAGTTCATTTTCCCCACCCCGATCCTGCACGTAATCTCCCTAATAATTCATCTATATTCAGACAAGCTCAAAAAAATGCTATACTAAGAATAATGTCTATTGATAGGAATGTAGGTGAACAATATGTCTTTTGACGGTATGGTAATGAGAGCCGTTGCACACGAAACAAATGAATTGTTAAAAGGTGGACGAGTTACGAAGATCTATCAGCCTTATGCAACTGATTTATTACTTGTTATTCGTTCAGGTGGTAAAAATCATCAGCTGTTATTATCGGCGAATCCATCTTATGCAAGAATTCAAACAACACAGGAATCCTATGCAAATCCAAAGGAGCCTCCAATGTTCTGCATGCTTCTTCGTAAGCACTTAGAAGGTAGTATTGTAGAAGAGATTAAACAAATCGAAAATGAACGCATCATTCACGTCACATTTAAAGCACGTAATGATCTTGGTGACTTAACAACAAGAACGTTAGTAGCTGAAATTATGGGGCGTCATAGTAACGTTATTTTACTTAACGAATCAAATATGATTTTAGATAGCATTAAGCATCTTTCACCGTCTGTAAACAGACACCGAACGGTTCTTCCAGGGCAGGATTATATTGCACCTCCTGCACAGAACAAAATTTCTCCGTTCGGCTTAACGAGAGACGATTTTCTAAGACAAATTGATTTCAATGCAGGTAAACTAAGCCAGCAGCTCGTTCAAGCTTTCGGTGGACTTTCACCACTGATCGCAAAAGAAGTGATTCACAGGGCAGGACTAGCTAACCGTACAACTCTACCGGAAGCTTTCTTTGATGTCTTCCAAGAGCTAGAGCAGCATCACTACAAGCCACAAATGGTAACAGAAGCGAAAGAATTCTTCTCTGTTGTTGAGCTGTCTCACTTATCAGGAGAAAAAAGAGAATTTGAATCTGCTAGCGAACTGCTCGACCGCTTCTACTATGGAAAAGCTGACAGAGATCGCGTAAAGCAGCAGTCGAATGATCTAGAGCGTTTTCTTTCAAATGAATTAAAGAAAAACGAGAAAAAAATTCAAAAGATCACTCGTACGATTCAGCAGGCACAGGAAGCCGATACGTATCAACTACTTGGCGAACTGTTGACAGCAAACATGCATATGGTGAAGCGCGGGGATAAAAAGGTAGAAGTGATCAACTATTATGATGAAGATGGTGGAACAGTTCTCATTGAGTTGAATCCTCAGAAAACGCCATCTGAAAACGCTCAAGCCTATTTCAAAAGATACAGCAAAGCGAAGAATTCTATATCTGTTCTTGAAGAACAAATCAGCATGGCCCATCAAGAAATTGCGTATCTGGAACAGCTGATTCAACAATTAACCTCGGCCTCCCCACGTGACATAGAGGAGATACGTGAAGAGCTTGAAGAAGAAGGATACATTAAGAAACGTCGTAAAAAGAAGAAATCCAAACCAACGAAACCTCAGCTTGACGCTTACGTCTCGTCAGATGGTACGGAAATACTCGTTGGGAAGAACAACAAGCAAAATGAGTATTTAACGAATAAGCTTGCTGCTCGAGGAGAAACGTGGCTTCATACGAAGGATATTCCGGGATCTCACGTGGTGATTCGAAGTAAAGAATACACGGAGGAAACGCTCCTTGAAGCCGCCAACCTTGCCGCCTATTTCAGTAAAGCACGAGAATCTGGTTCAGTTCCGGTTGATTATACCGAAGTACGTCATGTCAAAAAACCAAACGGTGCCAAGCCAGGGTTTGTAACGTATGATCAACAAAACACTCTTTATGTAACACCAGATCAGGATTTGATATTTAGGATGAAGAAGTAACAAAAAAGGTTCCCGCTCATATAACGAGCGGGAACCTTTTTATTATAATTTTGCAACCGTAATAATCGCTAGCCCATCAAGCACTTCTACATGCTTCGTTTCCTTCGCACCAAGTCCTTTCAGCTTCTCGCTTAGCTGTTCTGGTGTATAGCGATGTCTTTTCGTTGAAACGTTCGACCACTTTAACAGTGATGTTTGTTCAAAACCGCTCATTCCATGCTTTTTTGCATACTCGAATGCAGCCATTTGGTTCATTTGAAGAGATGGATTTAGCATAACAATCCTACCGCTTTCTTTTGTAACCCGCATCATTTCTTTCATACCTGCTTCTGGCTCTGGTAAAAGGAACATAACGCACGTTGATAGAGACAAATCAAACGTGTCATCGTCAAACGAAAGATTGCATGCGTCATCTTCTGAAAAGTGACTTTTATTCGCTCAATTTAAAAAGAAGAAATTCTGTTTGCTTGCCTTCACCATTTCCGATGATAAATCAACACCTGTCAGCATACTCGCTTCCTCGACGCCACGAAGAAGGAGTCTTCCTGTTCCACACCCTACATCTAGAACGGACTTCCCTTCCCATGATCCTGAAGCTTGTTTTAATTCATCGTGAACAGCTCCAAGCCATTTTGTTCGAGCCATATCATCAAAAAAGGATACGAGCGAATCGAACTCTTCTCCTTGCATTTTTCTCATCTTACCCCTCCTAAACGGAGAGATCTTTCAACTGCTCCAACCATTCTGTTGTAGATGGATTGTCGCGCCAGTGAAGCAGTGATTGAACCTCTCTTTCCTCAATCATACCTGTTTCAACGGCGCTTGTTAACAATTCATCGAAATTGGTAAGGGTATCCCAGGCAATTCCTTCAGCAGCGAACTGCTCTGCCCCTTTTTTCATCCCATATGTAAAGATCGCGGCCACACCAAGAACATTCGCTCCGGAAGATTGTAATTGCTTCACAGCATCAATGGCACTGCCACCAGTTGAAACCAAATCTTCAATTACCACAACTTTTTGGCCTTCATCTACTTTTCCTTCAATAACATTCCCTTTTCCATGCCCCTTTGCGCTTCCCCGAACGTAAACCATTGGTAAATCTAATACGTCGCTTACCCACGCAGCATGAGGAATCCCAGCTGTTGCTGTTCCAGCAATCACTTCTGCATCAGGGTATTTTTCCTTCACCATAGTAGCAAGCCCCCGGGCAATTTCTTTTCTTACCTTTGGATATGAAAGTGTTAAACGGTTATCACAGTAAATTGGTGACAATAAGCCTGAGGACCACGTAAAAGGATTATTCGGCTGTAGACTCACTGCCTCAATTTCCAATAAGGCTTTAGCGATTGATTTCATATGAATTCCTCCATTCAGATTTTAGTATGTCATATGCCGCTAATGGATTCTTCGCTCCAGTTACGCTGCGTCCTACGACAATGAAATCACTTCCTAGAGACCGTGCCTTCTTTGGTGAGCAGACGCGGTTTTGATCACCAGCCATATCCCCTTCGAGTCTAATTCCAGGAGTTACAGTTAGAAAACGATCGCCACAAGCTTCTTTTATCATCGGAACCTCGAGAGCTGAGCTCACAACACCATCAAGCCCACTTTCTCTTGCAAGATTGGCGAGAGAAACAACGCTATTCTTCATATTTCCAGTGATTTGCAATTCTTTTCGAAGCATCTCTTCTGACGTACTTGTTAATTGCGTAACGCCGATGCAAAGCGGGCGCTTTTGCCCTGAGCTCGTACCTGATTCAAGCCCTTCTATTGCCGCCTTCATCATACGCGATCCCCCACTAGCATGAACATTGATCAAATCAACACCAAGACCGGCTAATCCTTTCATCGCCTTTTGGACGGTATTTGGAATATCATGAAGTTTCAAATCAAGAAAAACATCATGACCATGCTGCTTTAATTCATCTACTAGCTTAGGTCCATGTTGATAGTAAGCTTCCATACCAACTTTAACGAAAAGCTTTTCCTGCTCAAATAGCGCAAGGAAATCATCTAGCTCATCTTTTCTAGAAAAATCTAATGCGAGGATGATTGAAGATTCCATTCCGTTTTCCAACTCCTTCCCGTAAGCTCTGAAATATGGTGAACACCTAACTCATCCAGCAATGGTGGTAAAGAGTCAATAATGTTAGGGCATGTGAATAGGTCAACGAAGTTTGCTGTTCCAACCGCCACAGCGCTCGCTCCAGCAAGAAAATATTCCATCACATCTTCAGGCGTCTGGACCCCGCCCATTCCGATAATCGGGATATTCACCTGTTGACTTACTTGATGAATCATACGAATGGCAACAGGCTTAATAGCTGGACCAGATAAGCCACCAGCCCCATTCGCAAGGATTGGCTTACCGGTTTTCAAGTCAATTCGCATTCCGAGAAGCGTGTTGATCATCGTTAACCCATCCGCTCCAGCACGTTCAACTACTTTTGCCATTTGCACAATATCTGTCACGTTCGGTGAGAGCTTGACGTAAACAGGAACCGACGATACATCTTTTACAGCTTTGGTTACGTCATATGCAGTTTCTGGTACCGTTCCAAATGCAAGTCCGCCTTCCTTCACATTGGGGCAAGAAATGTTTAACTCTAGCGCGTGAACGTTCGGTGCTTTAGAAATTCGTTTAGCTACGGCCACATAATCTTCAATTGTAGACCCTGCGACATTCGCAATAATTGGCACATCAAATTGTGATAACCATGGTAATTCTTCTGCCATGACACGCTCAAGGCCTGGGTTCTGGAGACCAATAGCGTTTAACATGCCTGACGTCGTTTCTGCTACACGAGGTGTAGGGTTTCCGAATCTAGGCTCATTGGTGGTCGCTTTTACCATAATGGCTCCAAGCTGATCCAGTTTATAGAATTGACTGTATTCTCTACCAAATCCAAAGCACCCAGAAGCTGGCATAATCGGATTCTTTAAGTCAAGACCTGGCAGCTGAATTCCTAATCGGCTCATAGGACAACCTCCCCTGCTTGAAATACCGGACCGTCGCTACATACTTTTCGATAAGCAAAGCCTGTTTCATCCCCCTGTACATGACAAACGCATGCAAGACAGGCACCAATTCCACAGCCCATTCGCTGTTCAAGGGAGAGGTACACACCCTTTTTCGCGCGATAGTTTTCTAGCGCTTTTAACATTGGAGATGGCCCACAGGCAAAGAGATAATCTGCTTCCATATCAAGCTGATTTGTTACAAACCCTGCTTCCCCATGAGTTCCATCCGCTGTTGTAATCGTGACAGGACCTAACGCTTTAAACTTCTCTTCATAAAAAACAACTGAACTCGTTTGAAAGCCATTTATGTGCTTCACATTGACACCGCGCTTCGTTAATTCCTGCGAAAGATAATAAAGGGGAGGCACGCCGATACCGCCTCCTACAAGCAAAGCCGTATCTCCCTCCATTGTTTTCTCAACCGGAAACCCTTTACCGAGCGGGCCGAGGAGGTCAACTTCAACCCCCGGCACCATTTCAGATAAAACTTTCGTTCCTTTTCCTTCTGCACGGTAGATCATCGTCAACTCATGCCTTTTAGGATCAATATGACAAATGCTAATCGGCCTTCTGAGAAGTGGATCTGACCCGAAGCCAGCTTTTACATGAACAAATTGTCCAGGTTGGAAGCTTTCATCAATTTCCTTATGGAAAACAACTGCTTCATAAATCGAAGCTGCAATTTCTTTTTGTGACACGAGCTCAGTTTTTAACTGCCTCATGAACGAACCACTTCTTTTTCGTGAAACTTCGGCATGCTTGTGCTTGTAAAGGTCATTGTTTCAATTACGCGAAGCAGAGCTTTTGCTGTATCAAGAGATGTAAAGCACACAACTCCGTTTTCAACTGACTCTCTTCGAATGCGGAAGCCGTCACGAGCCGGCTGCTTTCCTCTAGTGAGCGTATTAATAACAAATTGTGCCTGACCTTCACGAATGACGTGTAGTAAATTCGGCTTTTCTGCCCCAATTTTATTGACGACTGTCACAGGGATCCCAAGATCACGTATGATGTGAGCTGTTCCTTCTGTCGCAAGAATGTGATAGCCGATCGCATTGAAACGCTTCACAAGATCGATCGCTTCTTCTTTATCTTTGTCCGCGATTGTGAATAACACTGAGCCGTGAGTTGGAATCTTCATACCGGAAGCAACGAGCCCTTTATATAGAGCTTTCTCCAGTGTGTAATCGCGACCCATCACTTCACCTGTTGATTTCATTTCAGGTCCGAGCGTAATATCAACACGACGCAGTTTAGCAAACGAGAAGACCGGCACTTTTACATATACATCGTCTCGCTCTGTTCCATACCCTGTTTCGTAACCAAGTGATTCAAGCGATGCTCCTAGAATCACTTTTGTTGCTAGATTCGCCATTGGTACCCCAGTAATTTTACTTAAGAATGGTACCGTCCGACTTGAGCGGGGATTTACTTCAAGTACATACACCTGTTCATTTTGAATAACATATTGGATATTAAGGAGACCTTTGATCTTCAAACCTCTCGCAAGAGCGATTGTCTGATCAATGAGCGTTTGTTTCACTTCACTAGATAAGCTCTGCGGAGGGTATACTGCAATCGAATCCCCAGAGTGAATCCCAGCACGCTCGATGTGTTCCATAATACCTGGAATAAATACGGTTTCTCCGTCAGAGATCGCATCAACTTCAATTTCTTTCCCCATCAAATACCGATCGATTAAGACTGGGTGCTGCGGATTAACCTTAACGGCATTTTCCATGTAATGAAGCAGCTCGCTTTCCTTATACACAATTTCCATTGCTCTTCCGCCGAGTACATAGGATGGGCGAACGAGGACAGGATAGCCAATTCGCTCAGCAATAGCCACTGCTTGATCAACGGAAGTAGCTGTCTTCCCTTCTGGTTGAGGTATGTTCAGCTCTGCCATAGCCATTTCGAATTTATCGCGATTCTCCGCTCGATCCATATCTTCTAAAGATGTTCCAAGGATTTTCACGCCTCGAGCTGATAGTTCGTCTGCTAGATTAATAGCCGTCTGACCTCCGAACTGAACGACTACGCCTTTAGGCTTCTCAAGATCAATCACATGCATCACGTCTTCAACCGTTAACGGTTCAAAATAAAGCTTATCTGAGATGCTGAAATCAGTCGATACGGTCTCCGGGTTATTATTAATGATAATGGCTTCATAGCCCGCTTCACGAATGGCCCAAACGCTGTGGACCGTTGCGTAGTCAAACTCAATCCCCTGGCCGATTCGAATCGGCCCCGAACCTAGGACGAGCACACTCTCTTTTGGTGTTTCAAGTGATTCATTCTCATCTTCATAAGTGGAGTAGTAATAAGGCGTTTCAGATTCAAATTCACCCGCACACGTATCAACCATTTTGTAAACAGGACGGATGGCTTCTCGCGTTCGCAGTTCATAGATTTCAAGTTCCTTTTGATCCCATAGTGCTGCAATGATGTGATCTGAGAAGCCTTTTTGCTTTGCTTCAAGCAAAAGATCGAGATTTCCTTTGTTCTCTTTCAACTTGTTTTCAAGCTCAATGATCCCTTGCATTTTGACGAGGAAATAATGATCAATTTTGCTCCAATCATGAATTTCTTTTATCGTTTTTCCTCTTCTGAATGCTTCTGCAACAACGAAGATGCGCTCATCATCCGCAAAGCGAATTCTTTTCTCCATCGTTTCTTCATCAAGGTCAGCTAGTTCAGGAATAGTAAGATGACTAACGTTCGATTCCAGGGAGCGAACCGCTTTTAGTAGTGATTCTTCAAGCGTACGACCAATTGCCATCACTTCACCTGTTGCCTTCATTTGCGTTCCTAGCTTACGATTCGCACTTTCGAATTTATCAAATGGCCATCTTGGAATCTTGGATACAACATAGTCTAAAGCTGGTTCGAAGCTTGCATATGTTTTGCCTGTAACAGGGTTTTTCATTTCCGAAAGAGAGAGCCCCACCGCGATTTTCGCTGCAAGCTTGGCAATTGGATAGCCCGTTGCTTTAGATGCAAGAGCGGAGGAACGACTAACTCTTGGATTTACTTCTATGATGTAATATTGGAAGCTGTATGGGTCAAGCGCAAGCTGAATGTTACAGCCACCCTCAATTTTTAGTGCGCGAATGACTTTTAGCGCTACGTTACGTAGCATTTGATAGTCTCGGTCAGAAAGGGTCTGACTCGGCGCTACGACGATGGAGTCGCCTGTATGGATTCCAACAGGATCGATGTTCTCCATGTTACATACAACGATCGCTTGATCTTGACCATCTCGCATCACTTCATACTCGACTTCTTTAAACCCAGCAATACTTTTTTCGAGAAGACACTGCGTAACCGGGCTGTATTTTAGACCACTTGAAACAATTTCTTCTAATTCTTCATCGTTGTTTACGATTCCACCGCCTGTACCACCGAGCGTATAGGCAGGACGTACGATAACCGGGTATCCAATTCTCTTCACAAATCGATAAGCTTCTTCGAGATTATGAATAATATCACTTTCCGGTACTGGCTCGTTTAACTCATTCATGAGCGTACGAAACAAATCACGATCCTCTGCCTGCTGAATCGCATCAAGTTTCGTACCCAAGAGTTCTACTTCATAGTCTTTTAAAACGCCCGCTTCTGATAATTCCATTGCCATATTCAGTCCAGTTTGCCCTCCGAGTGTTGCAAGAAGAGCATCCGGTCGTTCTTTTCGAATAATACGGCTAACAAAATCAAGCGTTAGTGGCTCGATGTATACTTCGTCCGCGATTGTGGTATCCGTCATAATTGTTGCAGGATTTGAGTTTACTAGAATAACTTCATAGCCCTCTTCTTTTAACGCTTGACACGCCTGCGTTCCTGCGTAGTCAAATTCTGCTGCTTGCCCGATGACAATTGGTCCAGATCCGATCACAAGGATTTTCTTAATATCTGTACGTTTAGGCATATGTTTTTTCCCCCTTGAATGTTGTAATCATCGAGATAAAGTCGTCAAAAAGTTCATTGGAATCTTCTGGTCCAGGTGATGCTTCTGGATGGTATTGCACACTAAAAGCTGGTTCATTCTTATGCTTGACGCCTTCAATGGAACCATCGTTTACGGCAACATGTGTGACTTCAAGATTTGTATTCTCTAGAGTTTCAGCCGCGATCGTATAGCCGTGATTTTGCGAAGTAATCGCGACGCGTTTTGTTGTTAAATCCATTACGGGGTGATTGGACCCTCTATGACCAAATTTCATTTTCTCTGAATCCGCTCCGCAAGCAAGGGCAAATAGTTGGTGACCTAGGCAAATGCCAAAGAGCGGAATTTTACCAAGAATGCCGTTAATCATGTCCACTGCTTCAGGAACATCTTTTGGATCGCCAGGGCCATTACTTAGCATTACGCCATCAGGGTTTAGGCGCAGAATTTCTTCTGCCGACGTATTGTATGGGACAACAACAACATCACATTTCCGTTTTGTTAGTTCTCTTAAAATGCCGTGCTTCATTCCAAAATCGACAAGAACGATGCGGAATCCACGACCTGGACTTGCATAAGGTGCTTTAATAGATACCTGCTGTACCTGGTCCCTTTTCAATGGCGTATCTCTTAGATCACGCGCAATCTTCTCTGGATCAACATCCATGCTACACATTTTTCCTTTTAGCGTTCCATTTGAGCGGATCAGCTTTGTTAGCTTCCTTGTGTCAATTCCTTCAAGTCCTGGAATGCCTTTCACACGAAGCAATTCATCAAGCGTCATTTCATTTCTCCAGTAGCTCGGTACTTCTGTTGCTTCTTTCACAATAAGACCATGTACAGAAGGATTAATCGATTCGAAATCATCGCGGTTAATGCCGTAGTTTCCAATTAGCGGGTACGTGAGCGTTACGATTTGAGCACAATAGGATGGATCGGACAAAATTTCCTGATAGCCCGTCATGCCTGTGTTGAAAACAACCTCACCACTTTTCTCAATGTCACTACCGAATGCTTTCCCTACAAAAACGGATCCATCTTCTAATACCAGCTGTCTTTTCATCATTGATCGCTCCCCTTTTCAAACACGATTTTGCCATTTACAACTGTTGCCGTTGGCCATCCTTTACAAGTCCATCCATTAAATGGGGTATTCTTTCCTTTCGAAACAAATGACTCTGGATTAATGTCCTCTTGCTCTGTTAAATCGATAATTGTCATATCCGCTAGTGCACCTATTTCGAGAGTGCCGTATTCAAGTCCAAATGCCCGCGCTGGTTTCACCGTTAACCAATCCACAAGTTGCTTAAGTGTAAAGGTTCCTTTCTCAACAAAATGGGTGAATAACAGCGGAAAAGCCGTTTCCAATCCTACTATGCCGAATGGCGCTTTTTCTATTGACTGTGCTTTTTCACCTTCTGAATGAGGGGCATGATCCGTTGCAATAAAGTCAATTGTACCGTCGAGCAGGCCTTCAATAAGGGCTGCTCGATCTTCTTTTGATCGAAGAGGTGGGTTCATTTTGTAATGCGTATCAAGTCCCGGTATATCATCTTCTGATAAAAGGAGATGATGTGGTGTTACTTCAGCTGTTACGTTAATGCCAGCCCTCTTCGCATCGCGTACGGTACGAACGGACTCCTTCGTACTAATGTGGCAAACATGATAATGAACGCCTGCTGCTTCAGCGAGCAGAACGTCTCTTGCAATATGTACCGCTTCACAAACCGATGGAATACCATTTAGTCCATTCTCTTTTGAGAAATGACCTTCATGAACGCTTCCTCCGTTGATCAACGTGTTTTCTTCACAGTGGGCAACAATTGCTAGGTTACTAGCTGCCGCGCGCTTCATCGCTTCTAGCATCATTCCAGCATCTTGAACACCAACGCCATCATCTGTTAAAGCAAACGCACCGTTTGTTTTCAACCCTTCAAAATTCGTAAGCTCTTGACCTAGCTGTCTTGTTGTAATCGCTCCGTATGGTAGGACGCGAACACTTGCCGTTTCTTTGATTCGATTCATTAACGTTTCCATCGTTTCTTCATTGTCTGGGACAGGTCTTGTATTCGGCATCGCTGCGATTGTTGTAAATCCGCCTTTCGCCGCTGCTTTTGTACCTGTTTCAATCGTTTCTTTATGCTCTCCTCCCGGTTCTCTTAAGTGCACATGTAGATCAACGAGCCCTGGAACTAGGAGGTTCCCTTTCGCATCAAAGGTTTCGTACTCCCCCTTTTCAATGCTCTGTGCGATTGTTTCAATTTCACCTTCTTGATTGATAAGAACATCGCGATCCATCAATTCTCCAGATTCATTAAGTAGTTTCGCGTTTTGGATTAGCATTACACGACCATTCCCTTCTTAGTAGGTTGTAGGACCAAGTTCAAGCAGGCCATTCGTACATAAACACCGTTTTCCATTTGCTTAAAAATTCTTGAGCGTTCACATTCCACTAATGATGTCTCAATTTCAACGCCTCGATTGACCGGCGCAGGATGCATGATAATGCTGTGTTTCTTCATACGTCTTTCTCGCTCTACCGTTAGGCCGAATGACTGGAGGTAAGAATCAGTATCGCTTCTTCTTGCATGGCGTTCATTTTGAATGCGGAGTAGCATGAGGACATCTGCCTGTTCAACCGCTTCACCCATTGTGACGTATGGGTATTCATTCATTGTTTCATCTTGCCATTCACGCGGGCCCGAAAAACTCACTTTTGCGCCAAGCCTATTTAATACGTTCGTATTTGACCGCGCTACCCTGCTGTGCTTTATATCACCAGCGATCACAACGTTAAGACCTTCAAATCGCTTGAACTCTTGACGAATCGTGAGGAGATCTAGCAGCGATTGGGTCGGGTGATGCCCGCATCCATCGCCTGCATTAATGATGGACATGGACGTTTTCTCAAGTAGCGGTTCGAAATACTTCTCATCTTTGTGCCTTACGACTACAGCACTTGCCCCTATAGATTCAAGGGTTTTAATGGTGTCGTATAGCGTCTCCCCTTTTTGAACGCTTGATGATGACGTTTCAAAATTCAACACCTCATATCCGAGTCGCTTCTCTGCTACCTCGAAGCTAAACCTTGTTCGGGTTGACGGTTCGAAGAAAAGATTCGCTATAAACACGGGCTCCTGTCTTTGAATACTTTTTCCATTTCTAAAACGTTCAGCCTGCAGTAATATTTCATGAATTTCATCTAATGTAAGAGAGGTCATATCAAGTAAATGCTTCACATCACTCACTCCGTTTCGTTAATATTTTTCTCAAAAAAAACACCCTGAGCGTTGTCAGGGTGCAGAAGGATAGACGCGTTTAAGTTAACGCATCTCTTTCCCACCCTTTTAGGTCTCTCTGTACCTTTTTAAAGGATGATGCTATGCAGCTGGTTCGTTATTTTCAAGATCTTCTTCAAACATTTTCTCAACCGATTGCTGTGAGCTTCCGCCAGGCAAAATGAGGTTCAGCGTAATACCAATGACGGTCGCAAGCGCCATTCCTGCAATTTGCAAGTTGTCACTAACCTGGATGAATGCCCCACCTACACCGATGACTAGGATTACGGAGGAGATAATCAAGTTGCGCTTTTCACCAAGATCAATTTTGTTATCAATCAGCATGCGCAAGCCAGATGATGCAATAATTCCGAAGAGAAGGATCGACACGCCGCCCATGACAGCCGTTGGAATCGTTGAGATAAGAGCTGTTACTTTTCCAATGAAGCCGAACATAAGGGCAAGGACAGCAGCCCCTCCGATGACGAACACGCTGAATACTCGTGTTATCGCAAGCACACCGATGTTTTCCCCATATGTCGTATTCGGCGGTCCACCAAGGCAAGATGCGATCATTGTGGCTACTCCGTCTCCAAGAATGGAACGATGGAGACCTGGAGTTTTCAAGAAATTCTTGCCGGCAACTTTACTTAAAACCATCTGATCGCCAATGTGCTCTGCAATCGTGACAACTGCAATTGGTACCATGATGAATAAGATTTCCCATGAGAAGACATCAACCGGGTTGTAATCCGCAAACGGGATGATGAAATCCGGCATTTGAAAGAATGAAGCTTCTTTAATTGGAGTAAGGTCAACAATACCCATGAAGTAAGCAAATGTGTATCCAGATACAATGCCGATTAAAATCGGAATCAGGCTGAAAAATCCTCTTAAAAACATGGAAGCGAGAATGGTTATCCCTAGCGTGACAAGCGCGACAGTAAAGTGCGTGCCGCTATAGGCTTCCGTAGCAGGGTTATTCATCGCCATGTCAATCGCCGTTCCTGCAAGACCTAGTCCGATGACCATGATCACGGGGCCAACTACGATCGGTGGAAGAAGTTTTAACAGCCAGTTTAACCCAAGCGCTCGAATTCCAATTGCGACAAGACCGTAGACAATCCCGGCAAAAAAGCTTCCGATCATGGCTCCCTCAGGTCCGTGCAAAGAGACGGCTGAAATGATTGGTGCAATAAAGGCGAATGACGACCCCAGGTATGCTGGGATGCGACCTTTCGTTATGGCAAGATAAGCTAGCGTCCCAAGTCCACTTGAGACAAGGGCGACCGCCGGATCAAGTCCGACGAGAAATGGAACTAATATCGTTGCGCCAAACATGGCGAATAAATGCTGTAAGCTTAATGTGAGCCAGCTTGAAGGTTTGGGTACCTCTCGAATTCCTAATACTTTTTTCATGATGTATTCCTCCTTGGTTGTGCGTGTCCCGGCCATCGTTTTTCTTAACCCTTAAGGTATAAAAAAACTCCTTGCATGGCCGCAAGGAGGTACACGCGTGTCCTGAAACGGAACGCGTCTCCTCCCTTGGCCGTCTCTCTGGACGGATTTAAAGGGAGCACGATTTATGATTGTGATAAGCTAACTTGGTCAAAGTCATCTACTTCTGTAAGAGCAACTTCAATGATTTCTTCTTTTGCTGTTGGTACGTTCTTCCCTACATAATCGGGACGAATTGGTAATTCTCTGTGTCCACGATCAACTAGCACCGCCAGTTGAATTTGTGATGGACGTCCAAGATCCATTAAGGCATCCATTGCAGCACGAACGGTTCTGCCTGTATAAAGGACATCGTCAATAAGTATCACTTTTTGATCTGTTACATCCTTTGAAATGCTTGTGCCTTTTATTAGGGGATCCTGATCTTCGTTTTTGTGAGTAAGGTCATCGCGATACATGGTGATATCAACTTCTCCTACTGAAATCGCTGATCCTTCAATTTGTTCGATTCGTTCAGCTAACCTCTCAGCTAAATAAATGCCTCTTGTTTTAATCCCAACAAGCATTGTATTGTCAATGCCTTTATTACGCTCTAGAATTTCATGTGCAATTCGCGTAAGCGCTCTTCGAATCGCTTGATCATCGAGCAAAATGCGTTTGTTTTCCATGATGATCGCCCCTCTCTCTTTATCGATCTGTGGCATTAAAAAACCCTTTTGCCATGAGGGCAAAAGGGTTTTGGGCATACAAATGTACCGATCGTACATAGCCGTTTTTCCTTTGCAGCCTCACGGGACTGTCTTTAAAGGGTATGCTATTGTCTATAAAGAGTATCGCAAAGATCTCTTCTTAAGTCAACCTTAATCTTGTCTAAGTCGCTTTAATAAACGTTCAATATCTTCTGGAATAGGAGCAGAGAATTCAAGCCACTCTTCTGTTACAGGGTGACTGAAGCCTAGAACACCGGCATGAAGAGCCTGACCATCAATCGGAAGCGACTTTCTTCTTGGGCCATATTTAGGATCACCTGCAACGGGATGATCGATATATTTCATATGAACTCGAATTTGATGCGTACGACCAGTTTCAAGCTTACACTCAACATAAGTAAACTGCTTATAACGTTCTAGAACATGAAAATGCGTAACCGCATCTCGGCTATTTTCATCCGTTACCGTCATCTTCTGACGATCTTGCTTATCTCGCCCGATTGGTGCATCAATTGTCCCCACGTCATGCTGGATGTTGCCATGAACGATGGCAGTATAACGTCGGTTAACGGTTTTAGCTTGAAGCTGCTTTACAAGTGATTCATGGGCTTTGTCGTTCTTTGCGACCATTAATAATCCTGAAGTATCTTTATCAATCCGATGGACGATACCAGGACGGACAACACCGTTAATACCGCTTAGATCGTTAACTTGATACATTAACCCATTAACAAGCGTTCCGCTAGCATGTCCTGGAGCTGGGTGAACAACCATTCCTCGTGGTTTGTTCACGACAAGAACATCCGCATCCTCGTAAACAATCTCAAGGTTCAGATTTTCTGCTACAATTTCTAATTCTTCAGGCTCAGGAACGGTTACTTCGATCTCATCGCCTGCTGTTGCTTTATAATTGCCTTTCACGTCTTCGCCGTTCACTTGAATATTTTTATCTTTAATCCAAGCTTGAACCTGGCTACGCGACCAGTCATTTTCATAAGAAGTAATGAGCTTATCGATTCGCTCACCTTTCTCTTCTTCTGCTACTTTAAATGTGAATTTTTCCATTAGTTTTCCCCTTTAGCCTGCTTACTTTCAAAAATGGTTCCGATAAAGATAAGAATAACACCTACAACAAGGGAGGCATCGGCAACGTTAAAGATCGGAAAATCATAAGAGAAGATAAATGTGTTCACAAAATCTACTACTTCTCCACGAAGGACTCGATCTATAAAGTTCCCTATTGCACCACCAAGTATGAGTGCTAGGGTGACGCTAACGAAACGGCTATGTTTATATTGTCTCATATAATAAATAACCGCTCCAATGACGAAAATGGTAATGATATAAAAGAAAATCATCTGTCCTTGAAGGATTCCGAAGGCGGCGCCCCGGTTTCGATGAGAAGTTAGATAAAGAAAATCATTGATTAATGTAATGTTTTCACCATATTCCATGTACTTCACAACAAGCCATTTCGTCCACTGATCTAGAACAATGATGCCTATGGCTATGAGATATTTCCACACGAGCGCTCCTCCGATCAAATGTTACTTCCTATGAAAGTTTAGCACAGCTTGCTTCAGCAGACAATCGAAACTGAGCTAACAACAAAGAAAAGACGCTTCGCATCGCAAAGCGTCTTTTCGATATATTTCTTTAATTAGTAATGATTTTTAACCGTTTCAGCACAGCTAGCGCAAAGAGTTGGGTATTCGCTATTAGCGCCAACGTCTTTTTTCACTTGCCAGCAGCGCTCACACGTTTCTCCCTCAGCAGGTGAAACGGAGATCGCTAGTTCTTCATATACTTTCGCTTCTGCTGGTGCTTCAGCCTTCGTACCGGCCAATGTAGCACCTGATACGATAAAGAGCTTCTCAAGATTTGCTACGCCTTCAAGCAAATCCTTCGTACCATTATCAGCATAAATATGAAGCTGAGCGGTTAACGATTTACCAATTTTCTTCTCGTTACGCGCTTCTTCTAGTGCTTTTAGAACTTCGTCACGAAGCTCCATCACATGATCCCATTTTTCTTCAAGATCAGCTGTACCTTCAAAATTCTTCACTTCTGGCATATCGGAAAGCTGTACATACTCTTCCTTCTCACCAGGGACAAACTGCCATACTTCTTCAGCAGTGTGCGGAATGATAGGCGAAAGAAGTTTCGTAAGCGCAACAGCTGTCTGATAAAGAACCGTTTGGATCGCACGGCGGTTCGGGTGATCTGCATGTTCAATATAAAGCGTGTCTTTCGCGATATCGAGATAGAACGAGCTCATTTCAATTGTAAAGAAGTTATGGATCGTATTATAAACCGTTAAGAACTGATACTCATCATAAGCTTTTTTCACTTTCGATACGAGATTATTTAGCTTCACAAGCATATACTGATCAAGTTCACCTAAATCCTTATACGCCACTTGATGCTCTGTTGGATCAAACCCTTCAAGGTTCCCAAGCATAAAGCGGAACGTGTTGCGAATCTTTCGGTACACTTCAGCTACTTGTTTTAAAATATCATTCGATACGCGAACGTCAGCTTGATAATCCGCCGATGATACCCATAGACGAAGAATATCCGCACCCAATTGTTTCATAACATCATTCGGTACCATTGTATTTCCAAGTGACTTACTCATTTTCTTTCCTTCACCGTCAAGAATAAATCCATGACTGAGAACCGCTTTATAAGGTGCTTTCCCTGTTACGGCTACAGCTGTTGAAAGGGACGAGTTAAACCAGCCACGGTACTGATCAGAACCTTCTAGATACAAATCAGCAGGTCTTGCAAGGTCGCTTCTTTCTTCCAGAACAGCTTGGTGAGAAGAACCTGAGTCAAACCAAACATCCATGATATCCATTTCTTTGCGGAATTCACCGTTTGGACTATGCTCTGAAGTAAATCCTTCAGGTAGAAGTTCTTTTGCATCCCACTCAAACCAAATGTTTGATCCATGCTTACGGAACAATTCTGATACATGAGCAATTGTCTCATCTGTAATGATTGGCTCATTATTTTCGCCATAGAACACTGGGATTGGAACGCCCCATGCACGTTGACGAGAAATACACCAATCTTCACGATCCTTCACCATATTATGAAGGCGAATTTCACCCCATGATGGGAACCATTTCACATCTGCTACAGCTTGAAGAAGTTCAGGGCGGAACTCTTTGATCGACGCAAACCACTGCTCTGTTGCACGGAAAATGATTGGTTTCTTCGTACGCCAATCGTGTGGGTAAGAGTGAGTGAAGAATGTAAGCTTCACTAGCGCGCCAACTTCTTCAAGTTTTTCAGTAATTGGTTTATTTGCTTTGTCATAGAACATACCTTCAAAGCCAGGAGCTTCGTCAGTGAAAACACCTTTCTCATCTACAGGGCAAAGGATGTCTAGCTTATACTTTCTTCCGATCATATAGTCATCTTCACCGTGTCCCAGGGCTGTATGAACGCAACCTGTACCTGCGTCAAGCGTTACGTGGTCACCAAGGATCACAAGAGATTCACGATCGTAGATTGGATGCTGAGCCGTCACGTATTCAAGTTCGCTACCTTTTACGCGCTTCACTTCACTTACGTTGTTCCACTCAAATTCTTCTTTTAATTGATCAACAAGCTCTGTTGCTACAACATATTTCGTACCATCCGCTTCAATGACGCTGTATTCAAACTTCTCATTCAACGCAATGGCAAGGTTTGAAGGAATTGTCCACGGAGTTGTTGTCCAGATGATAAATTTCTCATCGCCATCAAGAACACCTTTTCCATCTTTTACATCAAACGCAACGTAAATCGATGCAGAGCGCTTATCTTGATACTCAATCTCAGCTTCTGCTAATGCTGATTCAGATGTCGGAGACCAATAAACGGTTTTTTTATCTTTATAAATATAACCGCGCTTCGCCATTTCTCCGAACACTTTAATTTGCTGTGCTTCATAGCCTTTATCAAGCGTAATGTATGGGTTATCCCAATCAGCACGAACTCCAAGTCGCTTGAATTGTTCACGCTGACGATCAACTTGTTTTAATGCGTATTCTTCACATTTCTTTCTAAATTCAGCAACCGTTAACTTCTTACGATCGACGCCTTTTTTCGTTAACGCCTGCTCGATTGGAAGTCCGTGCGTATCCCAACCAGGAACATATGGAGCATTAAAACCGTTCATTGATTTATATCGAACGATGATATCTTTTAAAACTTTGTTCTCTGCATGACCCATATGGATGTCACCATTTGCATATGGAGGGCCATCATGTAGGACGAATAGAGGGCGGTCCTTCGTTCTTTCCTGTACTTTTTCATAGAGATTAATGTTTGCCCATTCTTTTTGCATGTCGGGCTCTTTATTCGGTAAATTTCCTCTCATCGGGAATTTTGTTTTTGGCATTAAGAGCGTTTCTTTATAGCTCATGAGGTTTCCTCCTTCAACTTATAACGAGCAACAACCGTAACGATCTTCAGCCACTCGGGAGTTGTTTCTTCAAAGTGTGCTACAAAATAAAAAAACCTTCTCGTCCCCGAAAAGGGACGAGAAGGTTTTCCCGTGGTACCACCCAAATTAAGCTTTGCGCTCACTTTGCATTCGTAACGTGAATGATTCGCCGAGGCTTACTTATCGTTCAGCACGGGACTCAGGGGCGATCTTCTCTGATTGCTTAACACCGGCTCACACCATTCCCGGCTCGCTTTGTTAAGTAAGAATCAGATACTCTTCCCATCTTCGTCGATCGTTATTGCTATTAATAGAAGTATAGTGTAAATAAAAATAAGAAGTCAAGGAAATGACAAAAAATAAATGAGTGCTTTATGCTTTTTCTTCGATTTGCTCCTGTTGCTGATCTTCTTCCTCATCAAATCGAGCCACTAAGCCATCCCAGTCTTCATTATTTAGCATCTCTAGCTGGGCTTCAACTAGCATACGAAAACGCGTGCGATAAACCGCTGCTTGTTTTTTCAGCTCTTCATTATCCATGGAGATTTTACGCGCTTTAGCAAGCGAATCATTAATAATGTGGTCGGCATTTTTCTCAGCTTCTTTTACGATGAGCTGGGATTCTTTCTTAGCGTTTTGTCTCACTTCTTCCGCTGACTCTTGTGCTACTAGGATCGACTTATTTAACGTTTCTTCAAGGTTTGAGAAGTGCCCAAGTCGTTCTTCTAGAAGCTTCACTCTCTCATTCAATTCTTTCTTTTCTCTGATTACCGTTTCATAATCTTTGATTACCTGATCAAGAAACTCATTGACCTCATCTTCATCATAACCGCGGAATCCGCGTGTAAATTCTTTGTTATGAATATCTAATGGTGTTAAAGGCAATTCAGCCACCTCCGATTTACTCTCTTTTTTCATATACCCGGCTTACTCGTATTTCGACAATCATTTGGATATTCCTTCTATTTATGACAAACTATTTACGAATTTGATACGTAATTCGCCATTTATCCCGCTTTGTTTTGCCATCAACAGAAATAATCTTACTTCTACCTGAACCTCGTAACGATAAATAGTCTCCCTCTTTCACTTCAGCAGAAGGTTGACTGACGATCTTCCAATTTAATTTCGCTCGATCATGTTCAATCATCGGAGCAACCTTACCTCGTGATAGATTGTATACTTCTGCAAGTACCGTATCCAAACGAAGGCTTGTTACTGTGCCTGACTGCTCCTGCCAGGAAGCTTCTACGACGCTTACGCTCGTTAATGGAATTTCGTTAGGAGATATGGACGCTTTACCTGCATGTGTTAAATTCATTTTCACGAAATCCGCAATTTCCTTCGCTACGATTAAATGCGCAGCACTATCCTGCACAAGGATATCTCCAAACTTCTCACGCTTAATTCCAAGACCCATCATTGCCCCAAGCAAATCTGGATGAGTAAGTGATACGAATTTGGCTGGATATGTAATTCCAAAAGCGATTATCTCGAAATCTTCCGTTGTTGGTTCAAAGTAAGGAGGAACAAGAAGAGCCCTCTGACGCTCAGACCCTTCAACTCCACCTGAAAAAAACACGCCCACGTCAGAGTGATTTCCAATGATTTGCCTCACCATATCCTGTTCTCTTGGATCAAGAAAATCGGTTAATCTTGGAGCATACCTTTCTTGAACCTCATCCTGCCATTGTAAAACGCGATCGACAAATGTTCTTTCTTCTGGACGATAGTGTTCGTAAATAGACATTAGCCTATGAATCTAAAGACCGCAATAATTCCATATTGCACAAACTGAAGTGCGAAAATGGCTACGATCGGAGAAATATCAAGCATTCCACCGATTGGAGGAATAATCTTACGAAACGGAGCTAGATATGGTTCTGCTATAGAAGCAATCATTCGTCCAATAGAAGATTCTCTTGCATTTGGAATCCATGACATAAAGATGTAAATGATGAGGATCCACGTATAAATTTGTACTGCTGAAAGTAAGATTGAAACTATGTTCAAACTTTTCACCCTTTCTTAATTACTGGTCTTCGTAAATTTCATCTGTAATGTTACCTGAAATTTCAACATTGTCCGGTGTACATATAAACGTATCCGGACCGAGTTTCTGAATATCGCCACCAACAGCGTAGACTGTTCCACTTAGAAAATCAACAATGCGTCTCGCCTGATCTTGTGGAATACGTTGAAGATTCATCACAACAGACTTCCGATTTTTCACGTGATCAGCGATATCCTGAGCTTCAGCATACACTCTTGGTTCAACTAGCACAACTCTTGAGTTCTTATGAACGCTTTGAAGACTTACCACATTTTGTTTAGACTGCTTACGATTCGCTCGAGTTACTTCAGGCTCTTCTTCTTCCATATATGAATCTTGCTCCTGCTGCTCATCCAACTCTATCGTTTCATCATCAAGTTCAAAGAACTGCTTGAATTTCGTTTTGATACCCAATTCCCTGCACCTCCTGGAGAGCTTATTTTATTTTTCATTTCCGACAAGTGACGATCCAATGCGAACATATGTCGCGCCCTCTTCAACAGCAATTTCATAATCATTTGACATCCCCATTGAAAGCTCATTGCATGGAGCATGTGGGAGTGAAAGGCTTTGGACACGTTCTCCAAGCTCACGAAGTTTCTTGAAAACATCTCGAATTTCATTTGTATTATCTGTATGCGGAGCCATAGCCATTAATCCTACGACTTTAATAGATGAGAATTCATTAAGTGACTCAATAAAAGGTAGCGTCTCACCTGGCGATAATCCATGCTTAGATTCTTCACCAGACACGTTAACTTGCACAAAACAGTTTACTTCACCATCAGCTCTCTTTTGTATTTCTTTAGCTAGAGATATACGATCGAGGGAGTGAATATAATTTACAAATGGAAGAATGTCTTTTACTTTACGAGATTGTAGTGTGCCAATAAAGTGCCACGAAGGCAATGTGCCAATAGCTTCTACTTTCTTCAATAGCCCCTCATCACGACTTTCACCGAAGTGAGTAACGCCAGCTTCTAATGCTTCTTTTGTACGTTCGACGCTAACATATTTCGTCACCGCTACAACATGAATATGCTGAGGATCACGACATGACCGTTCTGCTGCTGCGTTAATTTTTCCTTTGATTGTTTCTAGACTTTCTCTTACATTCACGATAACGCTATACCTCCCCGAGTCCTATGTATGCCATCATTCTTCCTGTTTTTCCATTTTCATTTCGGTGAGAGAAAAACAGATTGCTACAGCTTGTACAATAGTCACTAACTGATAGTTGACTCGCCTTAATCCCTGACCGAAGGAGGAGCTCGCGATTCACGGCTTTTAAATCAAGCTGGTATTTCCCTGTTGCTTTTTCATCAAAAAACAGATCCTGATCTCCTACTAGCGCTTTAATGTGTTCGATAACGCCATCATCAACCTCGTAGCAACATTTCCCTATTGAAGGGCCGACTGCAGCATAAATATCGTCGGTTTGGATTCCATCATTGTTCCACGCACGAATCATCTCTCCTGCAATATTCTTCGTTGTTCCTTTCCAGCCTGCGTGGGCAATCCCCACTCTTTTAGCTGATGGCGCATAGAAATAGAGCGGTACGCAATCGGCATAAAGAGCGGTTAGAAGAACTTCGGGATCATCTGTATATAGCCCGTCCACTTTCGGAACGGCATCTTGATGATTCGTTGCTCCTCGTCCCTTATCCGCTGCTGTTACATTCGCAATGTCGGCGCCATGAATTTGCTCACCAACGATCCATCGATCAAGGGATTGTCCGATATCATAGGCAAGGGTTTCGCGATTTATTAGTACATCTCTCGCTCGATCTGGTACGTGGAATCCAAGATTCAAGCTAGAAAACGGAGTCTGGCTAACTCCGTTTCTACGGGTTGAAAAACCTGCTATCAGGTTATCGTTCCGTTCAGCTTGATCTGGAAATTTCAGTGCCAGTGATGTTTTATGTGTTGATGGTTGAAATGGTTCTTTTTCCACAGTTGCACCCCTTTATACCATGATACAGTTTATACCTTATTTTATCATAATATGTTGTGCCTAAGGGATATAGATTGTTAGATCTTTCTTTCCTTATGATTCTTTCTGAAACGATTCGCCATCAGCTGTATCATGATGTCTTACTAGAATGACATCTGACCCAATTTTCACTATGTTGCGCCATGGAATAACGACATCACTTTCTCGCGCAAACAATCCCATCATTTTACCTGCCCCTGGAATCACAATCGCTTCTATTTTTCCTGTCGTTAAATTAATTTCCAGATCAGCGATGTGACCAAGCTTACGTCCATTCGAGACATTCACAACATCTTTCACCTGAAATTCTGATATTTTTATCATCGCGCACCCACCTTTCATCTCATTATATGAAAAGAAGGCAAAAGAAAAGACCTGTTTCCCAGGTCTCGTTCTAACTTTGGATATTTTTATTCATTTGGTGTATCGCCGCTTTCTCGAGTCGGGACACCTGTGCCTGCGAAATTCCAATCTCATCTGCTACTTCCATTTGCGTTTTACCCTGGAAGAATCTCATTTGTAAGATCATGTTCTCTCGCTGATTTAATCTTGTCATGGCTTCCTTTAAAGCAATATCTTCAAGCCACTGGATGTCTTTCTGTTTATCATCACTGATTTGATCCATAACGAAAATGGGATCGCCTCCATCATTATAAATAGGTTCAAATAATGAAACAGGATCCTGAATCGCATCAAGTGCAAAGACTACTTCTTCCTTCGTCACCCCAAGCTCTTTGGCAATTTCAGTCGGATTTGGTTCTTTGGAATTCTTCGTCATTAATTTATCTCTAATCTGGAGAGACTTATAAGCGATATCTCTTAAAGATCGTGACACTCTGATCGGATTATTGTCACGGAGATATCTTCTGATTTCACCGATGATCATCGGCACTGCATAAGTAGAGAATTTCACGTTTTGCCCTAAATCAAAGTTATCTATGGATTTCATCAGGCCAATGCAGCCCACCTGAAATAGATCATCCACGTATTCTCCTCGATTATTAAATCGCTGGATCACGCTTAGAACAAGTCTTAAATTACCATTCACTAGTTCTTCACGTGCCGAAATATCCCCTTCCTGCATCTGCTTAAAGAGTACTCTCATTTTTTCATTTTTAAGTACTGGAAGTTTGGATGTATCTACTCCACAAATCTCGACTTTGTTTCGTGTCAACTCATTCCCTCCTCATCGGAGATGCTGTCAAAGTAAAGTATCTCCGCGAGTGGGAATTTTATGCATCTATTATGCTAAGAAGCTCAGACCATTTTATTGAACTCTTTTCGAAGTCGTTTAATGATGCGCTTTTCGAGCCTTGAAATATATGATTGAGAAATGCCAAGTAAATCGGCAACATCTTTTTGCGTTTTCTCTTCTTCTCCAGCAAGACCAAACCTTAGCTCCATAATTTGTTTTTCTCTTGGATTAAGTGTTTCTAATGCCTTCACAAGTAATCTACGATCGACGCGAGCTTCTATCCCGCGCGTAATGATATCTTCATCTGTCCCTAGTACATCAGACAAAAGGAGCTCATTCCCATCCCAGTCCACATTAAGCGGCTCATCAAATGAAACTTCTGAGCGTATTTTATTATTCCGTCGAAGGAACATTAATATTTCATTCTCTATACACCTTGATGCATAGGTTGCAAGCTTGATTTTTTTCTCAGGATTAAATGTGTTTACTGCTTTGATGAGACCAATCGTACCAATACTAATTAAATCTTCAATGTTGATCCCCGTATTCTCAAATTTCCGTGCAATATAAACGACCAGGCGAAGATTACGCTCAATTAAAATCGACCTTGCTGCTTTATCTCCCTTAGGTAATTGAATTAATAAATGGGCCTCTTCATCTTTCGATAGAGGAGGAGGTAATGCTTCGCTCCCTCCTATGTAATAGATCTCATCAGGTTTAATACCAAGCTTCATTAGGATCCGCTGCCACCATAGAACTAACTTAATTTTCATTTTCCCCATCTCGAACTCCTCCTTGGTCGTCTTGTTTTCTCTTCTATGACGCAGTCGCCTTATGTCCTGTCAGCATTTTCGGATGAAGGATACACGTATAATCTTTTTCTCCTGAAATCGTATGAAAGCTTAATCCAACAAGTACTTTTTTGACAGTTAATGAACGCCCCTCCATCGAGATCAATACTTCATCCGGCTTTACAGCACACAAGAATTGATGATCTTGTCCGACTGCCCGAAACGGAACAATACGTAACCGATGTTCCCAACGATCCTCCTCTCCTTCTTCCTGGAATTCTGTGATGTTTTTGGCTTTCTGAATAAACGATGGTGGAAAGTTCGCTTCATGCACCGTCATATCGAGGATCATAACAGGTGAGCCGCTTAAAGGGTCTTGTAGCTGGTTGCCGCTATCGACAAGTGCTTTAGCTGAAATTGTCACATCATCAATTCGGATACTAACTTCTGCTAGTTGATCAAAATGAATTCGTGTTGTCTCAAGATGATCCACTCTTCTTTTTGAAAAAAACCAAACAATAGGGAAACCAACTATCACAAAAAGCCAGCTAATGGGGTCCCCAAATCCAGTACTTTGTGTAGCGACCGCTCCGTTATACACCGTCATATCTTTTTGAAAGAAATAATGCGCCCCCATCATTCCTCCGCCAATCATAAACGTGACAAAATAGAAGAGAAGCCAACATTGAAAAAAGCTACGAAACCTTGTAAAGCCAAACGTTACCACAACAATAAGTAAGGAGTAGAGCAGCTTCATGAATGGGTTTACCATAAATGTTAGGGCAGGAACAAAAAGAAAAAGCACATAACACGAAGCGATTAATGCACCAGTAACAAGCCGTCTCTTTTTCACTTGTTTCTTCAGCAGTATCCCAGTTAGCGCAAGTAGCATGTAATCGAAACAAAAATTTAGCAACCAGATCACATCAAGGTATACTGCCACCGAACGCCTCCCCCCTTGCGATTTTGATACTAAGTATAGACTAAGTTTCTTTATAAAACTGTCAGATTGTGCCGGTTAGAGCGAGGTTATTTTGGATAATTATCACTAGTTTTGTCAGGCGATCATCCGTCCAAAAACATAAAAAAAGCCGCCCTTCTAGAGGACGACTTCTCAATTAAATGGATTGATTTTGATAAGCTCCGTACGTTATTTCTATCCCTGTTGACGCAGGTATAAGCAATTCACAATAATACTCAGGAAAAGCTTTTTCTAGCGCTAAGCGAAGTTCATTCGACGATGCTTTGGCATGAAAGACAATTAATGTTGGACCAGCACCGCTTAAAGCAGCTCCATACGCTCCATTATCCATAGCAATCGCACGAACCTTTTCTAAGTCTGGCACTAGATGTTTTCGATAAGGTTGATGAAAAAGATCACGCTCCATTAGCTTACCCGCCAATTTCCAATCATTTTGAAGAGCAGCGCCTACAAAAACATTTGCGATATTGCTTGCCTCTACAGCTTCTTGAAAAGGGAGCATATCGGGCAACACCGATCGAGAATCCGTTGTTTTCAATTTGCGATTTGGAATTAGTGCGATCATCTCTAAATCAGTTACTTGATGTGAAATCGTTCCTATTCCTTCCTCTCCAGTTGCAATAACTAGTCCGCCATAAAGGGACGCGGCAACATTATCAGCATGACCTTCAAATGTTGTAGCAATCTGTACTTTTTCTTCAATCGTTAGATGAAGACCCATTGTAAAGTCCGCGATTTCGACAGCAGCGACAATGGCTGCAGCGCTGCTCCCAAGTCCCCTCTCTAAAGGAAGTTCACTCGTCATTGTCACAGTATAAGGAGAAGGTTTCTTTCCATTCCCATACTTCTTTTCGATTTGCTCGATTGTTTGATAAATCATATTATCTTTACCTGCTGGAAATACATCATCAAAGTCAACGTAATGAAAGGACCATTCTGAAGAGGGTTCTAATTTTACGTGCAAATAGCGATTGATTGCAAGACCTACTGAATCAAATCCTGGTCCAAGATTTGAAGTACTACCTGGAACTTTCAAGTAAAGGCCTTCTTCTCTATTCACTGGCTCACACATCCCTTGAGCTCCTCAAGAAACTGTGTTTTATCTGCTGCAACAACACGTGGTTTTGCAACAACAAGGTCCATTGCAGTGGAAGGATCTTTCAATCCATTCCCCGTTAATACGGCAACAACCTTTGATCCCTTCTTAATCTCTCCTGAGGCAACCTGCTTCATTACTCCAGCTACCGAAGCACACGAAGCTGGTTCAGCAAAAACGCCTTCTTTTTTGGCAAGCTCTTGATACGCATGCAAAATTTCATCATCTGTTACGCTATCGATTTTACCTTTCGATTCAATCACAGCTTCTTCTGCAAGATGCCAACTCGCTGGATTCCCAATACGAATGGCTGTAGCGATTGTCTCTGGATTTGGAATGATTTTCTTTTGAACGATCGCAGCGGACCCCTCAGCCTCAAATCCACGCATTTGCGGTCGACTATCTTCTGAGACATATTCTTTAAACCCTTTCCAATATGCAGAAATGTTCCCAGCATTCCCAACTGGAATCGCAAGCACATCTGGCGCTTCCCCAAGCTGATCACATACTTCAAAAGCCGCTGTCTTTTGACCTTCTAATCGGTAAGGATTAACAGAGTTAACAAGAGCAATAGGCTCAGTCTCCGCAATATCGCGCACCATTCTGAGCGCCTCATCAAAATTCCCATCGATCTCAAAAATTTCTGCTCCATAAATCATGGCTTGGGCAAGCTTACCTAGTGCTACTTTCCCCTTAGGTATAACGATAATGCAGCGTAACCCTGCTCTTGCCCCATAAGCTGCGGCCGCAGCTGCTGTGTTGCCTGTAGAAGCACATATAATAGCGTCACTGCCTTCTTCCTTCGCCTTAGCTACAGCCATTACCATGCCACGATCTTTAAATGAACCAGTCGGATTTGCTCCTTCAATTTTCACATAAAGGGAAATACCTAGTTCGTTTGAAAGTTGCTCAAGCTTTAGCAGCGGTGTATTCCCCTCATTTAGCGTGAGCTGAGGTGTCTCCTCTGTTAGAGGTAAATATTCTTTATATTGCTTAATCAAACCATTCCAGCTCATTACATTCCCTCCACTCGGTAACGACTCTTCACTTCTACGACTACATCCAAGTCTCTTAAACGATTATGAACTTCTTCAAATGCTCGTTGATTCGTTTCATGTGTAATGATGACAAGCTCTGCCGTACCATTATTCACAACTGGCTCTTGAATCAATTTCTCTAAACTTAATCCACGATCTTGGAATAGATGAGAAATTTTTGAAAATGCACCCGGTTCGTCTTTTACAATTAATCTGATAAAATGTTTGCTTTTAATTTGCTCATCGCTTGTTAACTTACGCTCATGCTGTGGAAGAATAACGCTTTTTCCATTCACACCTAACCGCATATTTTTAATAACAGCTACGAGATCGGATACAACCGCAGTGGCAGTCGGTAATTGACCAGCACCAGGGCCATAGAACATTGTTTCTCCTACCGCTTCACCATAGACATACACCGCGTTATATTCATCGTTAACGGACGCTAATGGATGTCTTGAAGGAAGCAATGTTGGCTGAACCGAAAGTTCAATAGATCCGTCTGTTGAGCTCGCAATGCCTAATAATTTAATTGTGTAACCTAGCTTCTTACTATAAGCGATATCTTCTTCATCAACACGTGTGATGCCTTCTACTTTTACATCATCTAATCCAACCTTCATGGAGAAGCCAAGCGTCCCAAGAATCACCATTTTTCTAGCAGCATCTAACCCTTCTACATCAGCAGTAGGATCCGACTCTGCAAATCCAAGGTCCTGAGCTTCTTTTAAGACACTTTCATATGGGACATTGTTTTTTGTCATTTTAGTTAAAATGTAGTTTGTTGTTCCATTCACAATTCCCATTAACTTAGTGATGCGGTCAGAAGATAATCCCTCTACTAAACTTCTAAGAATAGGAATGCCTCCTGCTACACTAGCTTCATAGAAAAGATCACTTTCATGATCAACTGCAGCAGTTAGTAGTTCTCTTCCATGGATCGCCATCAGGTCTTTATTCGCTGTTACAACATGCTTATGATTCTTAAGTGAAGCAAGAATGAACTCTTTCGCCTGATCAATCCCACCAATTACTTCAATCACAACATCGACCTCTGGATTATTGATAACATCTTCAGGATCTTGAGTAAGAACGCTTGAATCTAGATCAACGCTTCTTTCTTTATCCATATCTCTTACAAGTACTTTTGCCACTTTCACCTGACAACCCACTCGCTGCTGTAACTCTTTCTGGTGGGAATCAATCATATGTACAACACCACTACCTACTGTGCCAAGTCCTAACAATCCTACAGATACGCAATCCTTCATATACTCTCCACTCCTTTGTCCTTCTGGTGAGGACACTTGTTTTTATATAATGGACATTATACGTGTGATTGCCCACGAACACAACACCGTTTTCAGAAATAAATAAATTTTATTTATATTAACATAAAAAGCGGAAGTGGTCGACTAGGTCCGACAAGCGCTGGAACCTTTCGTTTGGAACACGCCCTTTGTGTTCTAAGCGAACGGTGAAGCGGCTCGAGGACCTGACCACTGGAGCTGGATTACA